>NZ_FNJS01000022.1:0-81594 GCF_900104405.1 Arthrobacter sp. ok909
ACTGGACAAGCTCAATGAAATCTGGGATCCGGACCGGACCTCCACCAACTACCTGCTGCCCCAGCAGAAACTCCTCGAGAAGCACCGTCACGGGGCAAAAGTCACCAAGAAACACGACGCACCGGCCACCCCGCACCAGCGCGCGGTCCGGCACCAGGCAATGCGCAAACGCCCGGTCATCGCCATGAACGCCGCCTTCAAACGGATCAAACCCGGAGCACTCTCACGCCAGATCCTGGCCCTGACCGGGGAACTGGAAACACTGGCCCTGGCCAAGAAAACCGCGCCCGCCAAACCCGTCAACCGGACCTGGAACGCCTGATCTTCCCGGAGGTTTTCACATGAGGCAACGAATCACTCTTCCCGGAGGTATTGCAATGAGGCAACAGGCCCTCTACGGAAAGCGGCTCTAACCTAACGGGCCCGAGCAAAACGCCAGCAGGCCCGGCGCTCGTAGGCCCGAACCAACACAGTGCCAATGACCGCCGACGGCTGGACTTTCACTGTCATAAAGACTTGAACCGACGATGGACTCATCGCCGCTGCGGGGAGACGGGACCAGGCCGGCTCGCGGAACAGCATCATCGCCCAGGAGTACGTCACGATGGAGTATGAATACTGGGTGTTCGTCGTGGGCCGCAAAGCGGTCAGTGCCGCAGGGTGCATCGAGGAATTCACCGCGCTCGACAACAGCGGTTACGCCTTCGACAACCAGCTGCGCCGTAACCGCCAAGAGAAAGCCCGGTCCACGCCGAGCCGGCGATCGCCGGGATCCTCAGAGGCTTCGCCCGCAACGCCATCGACGCCCTCGGCCTGGAGGTCCCGGAGCTCACCGATTACGTCATCGACGTCGCTCTCAACGCCGACGGCGAGCCGCTCATCGTGGAGCTCAACTCACTGCTCAACTCGGGCCTCTACGCCTCCCGGCCCGAACTGGTGACTGAGGCCAAGCTCGCCTCGTCCCCGGCTTGACGGGTTCGGGGGCCGAATAGGGAATTTCGCGCCGTCGGCAGCAGCGATGCTTGGGGCAGGGCGAATCGTCGCGAGTGCCTGGCTAGCGCATCTCATTTGCACGCGTCTTGGGTGGAGTCGCCGAGCAGCCACGCATCGCTGGCTGGTCGAAAGTGATCACTGTACGTCATACAGTCCACACCGCCGAGGTACGCACTTCGCCAACCCGCGTGCGGCAGTGCAGCCGTTATCCTGAAGGGCACGCCATTATTGTCTATCCGCTGGGTGTGAATGGTGTTCCCGTCGAGGACGGAGATGTCTAACTCGAAGGTGCAAAACGATTTCCGAGCGCCCACGTCAAGCACGAATACAAATTGCTCGCCTTTCGCCAATGAGACTGTATTTGCGACGAAATATGGTTGGGGTTTCGCCGCCGAACCCTCGGGGTTGGAGCCTGTCGTGGCCTGCGGTCGTGGATCGTCCATGGTCATGGACAGAGTGAGTGAAGGCGACCCTCCAGCAGGGGGCGACTCGAAGTATGTCCCGTCCAGCGGGGTTGAACACTTCTTAACGGGAGTCAAGTCCATTATCCGGACACCGCCTTCTCGGTTCCCGGTTACCGTAATCGAAATATTCTCCATTCCGACGAGGGCGCCGCCTTGGGATTCAAACCAAGCCAGCTGATCCGGGGAGTCGGATAAGGATGTTGCATCTTCATCCGCTACCTGAACATCTCGCGGCAGTGCTACGACAAGCCCCCCTGACTGATTCACATGGACGTTGTTCACCGTAACTGGGTCGCCCGTCTGCGCCAGCCCTTCAATGGTTTGTCCGAAGCGCGGCACGAGACTATTCGTGATCGCTACGCCTAGGGCGGCGACAACTATGCCCGAGAGCCAGGCGATCGGTTTCTTCCAAGGCCTGAAATTGCTGGTGCCGCGGCGGCAAATGCGGGCTCCATCCGGGCGGGCTGATTCGTCGTCTTTCATGGTGTATCCCCTAGGACCACGAAACGTGCGGGTCTGACACGCCAAATGATCCTCCTCTGGCTTCTGCAAGTGAAGAGGCATTAGTGGCTTGTATCTCTTGGCATCCATTAGTGGTGCCAGAACAGCTTGTGAACGATCCGCTCCCCTTTTGGCGTCGTGAACAGCAGATCGCTGCTCGGGCGTCCAGCCACCAAAGGAATCAAGAGGTCCACGAGAGCAGGGTTCAGCCCGGTGGTCCGCTTACCGGCACCTGTCTTCGTCGGACCAATGTAGAACTGGTTCTTCCCGCCCCGCTTCCACGCCTTGTTGATGCGGGCCGTGCCCGGCTTGCCCAGCAAATCGATGTCCGCGACGGTCAGCGCCGTGGATTCGCCAAAGCGCGTCCCGGTCATGACCAGGAAGTTGGTGAAGTCTTTGTACTTCTCCCCCATGCTTTCCATGATCAGACAGAACTCAGCATGCATGAGGAACATCATTTCGTTCTCAGCTTTTCCGACGCTCGGCAGAGGCACTCCTCGGCAGGGATTGCGTGTGATGTACCCCAGCATGCGCCCGGGTGCTGGCGGGCGAAGGTGGCCAGCGAGCTCTACCGCCGCCGGGTTGTGGACCTCTCGCCTTTTCGTGGGAGCCGATCCAGGCGGTCTACGAGCAGCTCGGAACTGAAGCCAAAGTAGCTGCCCGTCCCGTCCGGGAACGCCGGGCTGTCAACCGTTGGAGCCTCCTGGCTGCACTGGCCTTTACCTCGATCAATGCACAGATGCAGAGGTCCACGGGCGTCCGCCCGGAACGGAACGGCAAGACGGCGGTGAACAACAAAGGTCCTCCAGCGCGTGCCGCCGTAGGCAATCGGGTTGTCTCCCGAAATGACCCCGCAGTGGGGGCAGCAATAGGCCAGGTAGGTCTTCTCCGCTGTCTTGCTTTTGCGGGTAATCAGCTTCGCTGCGCGGGGAAGATCCACCTGCTCGTGCTCAAGCCACGGCAGGACCTGGTCGGCGATGATGCGTTCAATCCGGTCCTGCAGGAACATCCGGGATTCGAGGCGGTACACCCCTTGGATGGTTCCTTCCAGGCCGCAGCGCGTCTTGACCTGCAGGTCTTCAAGGCGCCACAGCGTGAACCATTTCCCGCAGGCCTCGCGCCAGCACTTCGTCATGGCTACGTCCATGGAATACGCCTGGACGTAGGGTTCACTGTGGAAGCGGTAGTCCCCTCGGAGGATATGCACGACTGCGTCCTCGAAGGGCAGCTCGGTCCTGCTGTAGCAGTCCAGCGTCGTACGCATGGGAATGTGCCATGCGCCGGGGGCTCCCCCGATGGTGTGGGAGGGAACGGTCCCTGCGTTGTCGGAGTTCTTCGGCGCCACGAACCAGATGCATTCGACCCCGTCCGCCTCGTAGCGTTCCTGGCGGCGAACGAAGTCCTCGTTGCCTTGGCGCGACCATTGCACCTCCAAGGCGATCCGGCGCTCCCCTTTGGTGGCCATGACGTCGGCGATCCAGACGCGCTGCGGCGATGGCACCTCCAGTTCAGCCTCCCAGACGGCGGCCTTCGCAGCCTTGACGAGAAGGGATTTCAGTTCGAGATGCTCGGCGGTTTCCCCGCCCTCGTGCATGTCGCAGTCTGCACCCTTCCTGTGGGCAAAGAACTTCAGGCCCCGAGAGGAGACTCTGGCCGATCCCGGCTGGCCGCACGACATCAGCAGGGGCTCGCCGGCGCGGTAGCGCTTCTTGAGGGAGTCCCACTCGTCTTGGCTCAGGTCGATGGAAACGACACGCTGTCCGGCTAATGTAGCGACCAAAGGCATGTGCCCCTCCGTCCTCCCATGCTGATTCACCCATGGAAACACACGGCGGGGCTGAGTCGTCAGAACTTCAAGATAGTGGCGCCATGATGACGCCATCGGTGACGAGGCAGCCGACGGCGCCCACAACGAAGAGGAAGTTCATCCAAGCCGCAAACGGTATCCCCGTCGGTGGCCAGCTCGCCCCAACACTCAACCCCGAGAGTCAACGAGATTCGGGGCAGTCCCTCGGCACACGCACCCACCCGCCCATCGATCCTTTCAACCCGTTGGCCTTCAGCGTCCGCACGAAGGCATTGGAGCGGAATTGGACGGTCACTGTGCACCACGGTGCCTTCCGGATGCCTGAGCCCTATCGCATTGTGGAGGGCCGAGACGGCCAGGGACGCTTTCATCCGGGAATCGATGGAGTAGCCCACGATCCGGTTGGAATAGACGTCTTTGATGGCGCACAGGTAGAGCTTGCCCTCATCGGTCCGGTGCTCGGTGATGTCCGTCAGCCACAGCTCATCGGGCGCTGTCGCGGTGAAGTCCCGTTTGACGTGGTCATCGTGCAACGGCGGGCCGGCTTTGCGGGTCAAGCCGCGTTTATTGCCAGTGGCGTCGGCCTGACGCTCAAAGATCGCGGGGTACTGAAGAGGACCGCCTCACAGATTATTCAGATTCAACCTTAGCCATGTCCAGAACATATGGGTCGTCATCAATCAGCGTCGCCGAAACTATACTGGTGTACTTCAGCGATATTTCAAAGATTTCATTCTTCTGCAGATCATCAAGCGGCCCTACAGTTGTCACATTCAGGGCACCATGTGGCGTGATCGATACCGATCCTGGGTTTCCCAGGCTGTGCAAATAGCGGCTGATCTCATTCATGAGGTGGCTAGTCAGTTCTTGGCGTATGCGATCATCTTCACGCGGACTCAACCCACGAAATGATTCTTCAACACCGCGGCCATATGTTCCCGAGGTCAGCGACACACCTCTGGACTTTCCTTGCTTCTGAATGTCGCGGACGGCATCAAGAATCTCGGCGATCATGGCTTCCGGTGGTCGATTCACTGCCTGGTCATCCGGCGTCTGGGCTGCTGCAGCTTCCAGACCATCTTTAATCATCGTCCACCAGGTATTGGACACCATCTCAAGGTCAGCTTTTTCCCGTTTGACGTCAGAAATGTCGTTGAGAGATGTCGCAATCTTGTTGAACCCGGCCTGTCCCAGCAACACCATGTTGAGGGATGCTGCTGGTTGACTCACCTGCTGAGTGTTATCGAATCCAATCAGGAGGGGGATGACACGACTATCCCCATCCTTTACTTCTTTGGACAACGCGCCCATCTCGAAGTTGATCCACTTGGCATTTTGATTCTCGGGGGTCATGCAGACGATGCCAACGGTGGTGTTCGCCAGTTCCCGCTTGATGCGCTCTGACCAGTTCGTACCAGCCCGGATGTCTTCCTCGCTCATGAAGACCTCAGTCCCCTGAAAGACCTGTCCCACCCATTGCTTGACAAGCTTGGCGACGGCTTGGCTACGTTCTCCAGACCAACTAATAAAGACCTTCAAGACCTACCCCGTGCTCGCTCGGACAACTCACGTAAGGCTACCAATCGGGGCGCTAGTTCAGCTCATCCGCTCGGAATACCTCCCGACCCGAAACGTGTCGCCAGATCACGTGATCAAGCCTCCTCGGCTGAGTTGGGTACAACTCTGCAACTTGCTTGATCAGCTCAGCGGTCTGCATGGGCGTAAGTTGCGTTCCTTCGAGACCCGCATGTTCTTTCACGAAACGGATGACCATCCGATCAGGCTTTACTGATTGGAAACCGGAAAGGATGAGGAAGTAGTTGAATGTGACTCCAGAGGACTGGCTGGGCAGCTTCAACCAGGCGTCCTTCAAGGTAGCCAGAGAGTCGTCCTTGGCGTACGCACCATGGAGTACATCGCGCGTAGTGATGGCAAGATCTTGGCGTTTCAACCTTTCAGCAGCGAGCCGGATCACCTCGGCCTTCAGCGGCGCGTGGGGATGGGTATGGGCCGGCTTGCGGTTATTCACGACTCCATCCGCCCATTCGCGGCTGCCCCCGACCTCCTTGAACGTGGCCAGCAGTTCTTTAGTGCCATCCCGGTCAGCGTCAGCACCCTGGGCTTTTCTATACCCCCGATATGCGTTCACCACGTTGATCACACTCTGGTAGTTAGACCCGGTCGAGAAGATCGAATCAATGATGGCAAGAGCCAGGCTATGCCGATATCCGTCAGCAGTGATCCATCGCGATTCGTCCCCAAAGAGCCCGCGACACACTGCCGTTAGACGGTCGACTTCTGGTTGCAGTTCAAATGTCATGGTCGGAGCCTAACAAGAAGTACCGACGGTAGAACCGCACGCGGCATGCACCGAGAAGGTCCGAATTCTGGGCTAATCTAAGCGCAAGCCACTCGATATATGTGCCGCGGCCATGCTCGACTTGGTATTTGCCTATTCAGACATGGCGCGAGGCCTGATGCATCGTGCCTAGAGGAAGAACGACTTAATTGACCTGGTATCGCACAACTAGCAAGAGCACGGGCACTCGTCGGATGGCGGCAGCACTTCTGTTGCTCCCACTGA
The DNA here is from genome assembly GCF_900104405.1 of Arthrobacter sp. ok909. NCBI lineage: Bacteria > Bacillati > Actinomycetota > Actinomycetes > Micrococcales > Micrococcaceae > Arthrobacter > Arthrobacter sp. ok909. Next base: position 6,350 of record NZ_FNJS01000022.1, read on the forward strand.
TTGCTTCCTGCGGCACAACAGCGGCTGCTCCTGCGCCGACCGTCACGGTTACAGTGACTCAGCCGGCCGTCACGGTGACTGCCGCTCCCCCAACGACACCAGTGAGTGCCATGCCGCTCGCCCTCGGGCAGACGGCGACAACTAGCAGTGGTTCAAAGGTGACGGTCTTCGCCCACAAAAAGGGCGTCGAACCACAGGACGGGAATCCGGAGGCCATCGATGTCAAGGTCTGTCTTCCTGCTGAAGCACCCGCTTCGGCCGGAAGCGACAGGCCGCTTATCGGAGACTCGCCGTGGTCGTTGTACGATGCCGAATCGAGAACGTACACGTCCGCGAGCTCTACGTGGGATCACCCGGCAGCTCAGCCGGCATACCCAGTCCAACAAACCGTGAATTGGGGCGACTGCGTCCGTGGATGGGTCATTATCGAGGGCCAAGCAGCAACAGTGATGACCAAGGTCCGGTATACGGTGGATTCCTCGATCCTGGAATGGAAGCTGCCCTAGCTAATCCATTACTTAGTCCCGCACTCGCTTCTCGCTGTGTCGGTACTTGTCTTCTGCGGATTCTATTGGTGGAGCGTCTGCGTCTGGATACGCTCAGCGTGCATGCCCACGCACATAGGGAAGCCACCGGACGCTGGATGACCCGCGTCCCTTTCCTGCTCTCACCAGGCGAGCGATTCGGGTTGAGTCCTGAAGAAGACTTCTGAAAAGTCAAGCTTTGTCAACAGTAAAAAGACAAAAAGCCTCTGACCTGCGAAAACACTGTGCCCGAGGTGGGACTCGAACTGCATACCAGCCCTTGTGAATACTGGGAACCCGCGAAAACATGCCCAATCCGAGGCAGTCCGACGGAGGTACGAGCCGATCTACCGCCAAGAGAGTTGACACTGTCAACACCTCCTGTTTTGGCTTTACACTTGGCTTGCCGGCCGTAGGTCCGGGCAAGTCTCTTGCCTTGACACCTAATTCGTCGTGCCTCGGGGCAGGAGACGCTTTAGGCATCCCTGTCATCTGCAGGCCTCAGAAGTCGAAGGCAGTCTGTTGCGCGTCTGGCCTTGCCCTTTGACTAGCAACCTCAGCATGACCTCCTACACGCAGCCCTGTCAGCCAGGAACTAACCGTAGTGCCACACGGTCAGTTCAACGCGCGCGTGGATGTTGCGGACTGAATCAGTCGGGAGGGCCCAGGCAGAGACTGGGCCCTCCCCCACATAGACCGAACCCAGGCCACGGTCCATACCGTACCGGCTCGTGAAATCCTAGCGCCCAGACCTGCTGCCTGGTATGGCTAGGGATTTAGGGCAGGTCGGTTGTGAGACACCAAGGTTAGGAGCATGACTGGATCTGAGCAGAGGAATGACTGCCCTTCTACGTCGTCCTGGGCGTCACCGTGAACGGCGAACGCGACATCCTCGGAATCTGGGCCGGAGACGGCGGGGAGGGCGCGAAGTACTGGCTCGGGGTTTTGACCGAGATCAAGAACCGCGGCGTGGAGGACGTGTGCATCGCCGTCTGCGACGGGCTGGAGGGCTTGCCCGAGGCGATCACCACGGTCTGGGAGCAGTCCACGGTCCAAACATGCGTGATCCATCTGATCCGCTACGCGCCCCGGCAGCACTGGGACGAGCTCTCCCGGGACCTCAAGCCCGTTTACACCGCCCCGACCGAAGCGGCCGCCCGTGAACAGTTCGGGGAATTCGAGGCCAAGTGGGCCACGAAGTACCCGGCGATCGGCCGGCTCTGGCGCAACGCCTGGGCCGAGTTCACCCCGTTCCTTGACTGTGACGCCGAGATCCGCCGGTTATCTGTTCGACCAACACGATCGAATCCCTCAACGCCCGCTACCGACGCGCGGTGCGGGCACGCGGCCATTTCCCGAACGATGCCGCGGCGCTGAAATGCCTCTACCTAGTGACCCATTCCCCTGACCCCACCGGGCAGGGCCCGGCACGATGGGCCGCGAGGTGGAAGCCGGCCTTGAACGCGTTCGCGACCGCATTCGAGAACAGAATCAACTAACCACAAGCCAGGCCAGACCCGCCGTTAATCTGACAGACCCCGGCGTTCATTCCGCCCGGGCGGAGTGCCGTGTGGAGGAACAGTTCGTGCCCGTCGTGAAGAAGGACGATGCGGCTCCACCCCCGTCCTTCAGACGATCCGGTGAAGGAGAGCGCACATAGCCGAGGACCCTTTTCCTTGTGGTCGGCGGTGTCAGATCTGGTCGGTGAGTGCGCGGCGGGTAAATAGCCAGACGAGGAGCGCACCCGCGACCATGGCCAAGCCGGTGAGGGTGATGGTGGTCCAGCCACCGGCGGTCCAGAGCGGTCCCGCGAGAGCGGAGCCGATCGCGCCGCCGAGGAAGTTACTGACGATGAATGCTGTGTTCAGACGGCTCCGGTTCTGACCGGGCAGGGACAAAAGCCGGGTTTGGCCAAGCACCAGGGTGGCCTGGGCGGCGAGGTCTAACGCAATGACGACCACGACCAGGGCGACCACGGACGACTGTGCCAGCCAGGCACCAAGGAGGGAGACTGCCAGGATGCCGAGTGCAACTCCGGAGACGGGCACTGACAAGCCGCGGTCGTGGAACGAGCCGGCGCGCCGTGCCGCGAGTGCACCCGCGAGGCCTGCGAGGCCGAACAGGCCGATCTGTCCGACAGTGAAGGAGAATGTCGGGCCGGCCAGCAGGTATGTCAGTGAGGTCCAAAACAGGGAAAAGACGGAGAAGACGATGGCGCTGATGAGGACTGTGGGCGCGGCGGCGCGGTGCTGGGCGACGGTGGTGAACACAGATCCGAGCAATCGGAAGTAGTTCGTGGCGGGGCGTTTTTCCAGCCGGGGAATTATGAACGAGAGCACGACGGCGAGAGTCACCGCGAGGACGGCGGCTAGGACGTAGATGGCTCGCCAGCCGATGAATTCAGCGACGGCTCCGCTGATGGTGCGGGACAGAAGCACTCCAATGAGGGCTCCTGAGGCGATCGTGCCCAGCACCCGCCCGCGCTGTTCTGGCGCCGCCAGCTCGCTGGCCAGGGGGGTGAGCAACTGCGCGGAAACGGTGGTCAGTCCCACTCCGCCGAGCGCGGCGAGTAGTAGCGAGAAAGTCGGGGAAACAGCCGCGCTGATCAGGGCGATCGCGGACAGTCCGAGCATGAGGGGGATCATCTTCCTGCGGTTGAGGACATCGCCCAGGGGGACGATGAGGAAGATCCCGAGTGCGTAACCGATCTGGGTGACGGTTACCAGCGAGGCAGCGGCAGCGGCGGACACGTCGAGTGAGCGAGCGATCTCCTGGATGAGTGGCTGCGCCCAGTAGAGATTTCCGACGGCGAGGCCGCCGGCGACTGCGAAGGTAGTGGTCCGGAGTCGTGTCATGCCGCTAATGCGTGTCGTGCCACTGGTGGTGGAGGTTGTCATCATTTCTTTCCTGATGTTTGTGTGAAATTTGCCCGCGGTTGAGCGAAGGTATTCAGCCCAGCCAGCCTCCATCAGCGGCATAGGCGCCGCCAGTGAGGAAGCTGGCTTCGTCACTGGCCAGGAAAAGCACCACGCGCCGATCGGCGCGGTCACCACGGGGTTGTTCAAGACCCAAGCCAGAGCAACGTGTGCCCATGGGGATTCCCCGTGCTTCAGCGATTTTTTGGACAGCGTCGGCTATGGGTTTGTCAGCGTCGCTGAAGCTGCGCTCGGCTACGGGATCGTTGGCTGACCGCGCGGTTTTGCCGCCCCACGGTCGGGCGAGTCGCCGTCGTGCATTTTGAGCATCACTTTGGTGGCGAGGACGACGTCCTCGCGTCGGGTGTACTTCGTGATGGCCCGGCCCATGGTTTCCTCGGCGGTGCCGAAGCCATAAATGTTTGCGGTGCCCAGAACGTGATGCCCAGCTCGACCGCCTGCCGGAAAATCGGCTCGGCCGCATCGTCGTCCAACGCCCAGTCGGTGAATCCGCGGGATGAATCACCAAAACTCATACCTCCGAGGGCTATGCGGCTGACTTTCAGGCCGGACCGGCCCAAACGTGTGTATTCCATGAAGTTTCCTTTCAAGGGCGCAGGAGACCCGGGACGGGGCTCGGTGCAATCGGTGTACGGGGTTGAGGAGGTGCGGTACCGACATCGCGGAGTCAGGCCAGCGGTTCTGGTGGGCTACTGACCACTAGAACTTTGACCGCCTCGCCCCGGCATGGTGTTGCGGGCTGCTATGGGCTTTGTGGTGCTGCCGCCGTGGATTCGGTGTTCTGCTGGGTCGCGGCCCAGCTGGAGAGCAGTTGCAGGGCGTCGTGGGACGGTGATCCTGATTCGGCGCTGAACGTGATGAGCATCAGGCCTGGATCGGCCGTGAGTTCGAGGACTTCGAAGTCCAAGGTGAGTTCCCCAACGCTGGGGAGATGGATGCGTTTTGATCCGCTCTTGTGCTGGTGGACGTTGTGGGCTGCCCACCGCAGCCGAAATTCATCGCTTCGGGTAGAGAGCTCACCGACGAGGTCCGAGAGCTGGCGGTCGTGCGGATCGCGTCCGGCCGCTGCCCGCAGCATGGCGACGCATTCATTTGCGGCGCGGTCCCAGTTGGGGGCGAAGTCCCGTCCGCGGGGGTCCAGGAAGATGAACCGGGCCTGGTTCGGCGGAAGGATGGTCGTGTCGAACTGGGCGGCGTAGAGTGCCCGGCCCATCCGGTTGGCCGCGATGATATCGAGCCGGCCGTTCTGAACGATCGCCGGCAGATCGGTCATCGCATCGAGCATCCGCTGTACGGTCGGGCGGACGCGTTGCTCAGGGGTGCGGTTGCGCCGGGGCCGGGCGGTGTTTTCGGACGCGCGGATCAAGTCCCGCAGGTGCCGCTCCTCGACGTCGTTCAGGCGCAGCGCCTGGACCAGCGACTCGAGGATGCTTTCGGAGACGCCGCTGAGGTTTCCGCGTTCGAGCCGGCTGTAGTACTCGACGCTGACTTGGGCGAGCATCGCGACTTCTTCGCGGCGCAGTCCCGGTACCCGCCGCCGGCCATAGGACTGCAGGCCGACCTGCTCGGGCGTCAGCCTGGCCCGGCGGGAGGTCAGAAACTCCTGGATGTCATCTCGGGTGCTCATGGCTTCAACGGTATGCCCGAAGGCCGGAGCCTAGCCATGCCCTCTCAGTACATGGCTTAGGCGGGTCTGTTTAGGCAGGTTTGGTCCGTGGTCTCGTAGATATAGACGGCGATCAAGCGCCGACCAAATCCCCCAACAAAGTGAAAGTTCACCTCATGCCCTCCACCACCAAGAAGGCCAAGTTGCCGATCGTCGTGCTGCTGCTGGCCATCGGCACGTTCCTGATGAGCACCACCGAGTTCGTCATCGCGGGTCTGCTGCCCAACATGGCATCAGACCTCGGTGTCAGTGTCTCGCAGGCCGGGTTGCTGATTACCGCGTTTGCTATCGGCATGATCGTCGGCGCTCCCACCATTTCCGTCGCCACCATGCGTCTGCCCAAACGCCTCACCCTCGTTATGTCCCTGCTGCTGTTCGCGGTCGGCCACATTGTTGCAGCGCTGAGCCCGGCGTTCGAGATCGTTCTGATCGCCCGCGTCATCACTGCCCTTGCCACCGGCGCTTTCCTGTCCATCGCCGCCGTCGTAGCCACCTCAGCAGCCGGCCCCGCGAACGCTTCCCGCGCCATGGGCGTGATGATGAGCGGGATGGGCCTGGCCATCGTCGCAGGTGTCCCCCTGGGCTCCTTTATCGGCCAGGCCATCGGGTGGCGCGGTATCTTCTGGGCACTGGCCATCCTCGCGGCCATCGCCGCCGTCGTCATCGGCAAGTTCGCTCCTGCCGATGAACACCAGGAAGTCATCACCCTCCGCTCCCAGCTCGGCGTCCTGCGGGAGGGCAAGCTGTGGCTCGTCCTGGCAACCACCGCGCTGGTCTCCGGAGGATTCCTCGCCGCCTACAGCTACATCTCCCCCCTCCTGACTGAACGCACCGGCATCTCGGAAGCGGCCGTGCCGCTGCTGCTTGTTGGCTTCGGCATCGGCGCCCTGCTCGGCACGGTTGTGGCCGGACGAACCGGGGACCGCAAGCCGTTGGCCACATACTTCGCAATCGGCGGCGGCTCAGCCCTGGTACTCCTGATGCTGATCCCGCTCTCCACGTTCGTCGTCCCGACCATCGTGCTGGTCATCCTGCTCGGCTTCACTGGCATGGGTGTCACCGCCATCGCCACTCCTCTGGCCGTCCGCTTCGGACACTCCGGCCCCTCACTGGCCGCCGCCCTGACGGTTTCCGCGTTCAACGTCGGCATCGCCGCCGCTACGTGGCTCGCCGGCGTTGCCCTCGACTCCGCCCTCGGCACGACCGGCCCGGCAACCGTCGGAGCCGCCATGGCCATCCTCGGCCTGATCCCGCTCATCGTGCTGGCCCTCATGCGCGCCACCCGAAACCCGGTATCCACGAGGGCCGAACACACAACCGAGATGACGACGCTCGAACGGGACCTGCTCGTCTGAACAGGTCCCCCACCAACCATCCCGAGAACCAAAGGAATACCTATGAGTGAAACTACACAGGTCTGGATGATCACCGGCGCCGGCCGCGGCATGGGCGTCGACATCGCAAAAGCCGCCCTCGCCGCAGGCCACCGGGTTGTCGCAACCGGCCGAAACACCGACGCCGTAGCGAAGGCACTCGGCGCATCGGAGAACCTACTGATCGTGCCGCTGGACCTCACAAAAACCGGCGACGCCGAAGCGGCTGCGGCCGCGGCGACCGAACGGTTCGGCCGCATTGATGTCCTGGTAAACAACGCCGCGAACTTCTACGCCGGCTACTTCGAAGAAACCAGCGACGCCCAGGTCCGTGCACAGCTCGAAACCAACCTGTTCGGACCCATGAACGTCACCCGCGCCGTCCTGCCCGTCATGCGCAAACAGCGTGCCGGCCACATCATCACAATCTCCTCACAGGCAGGCATCGTCGGCGGAGAGTTCATCGCAGCCTACGCGACCAGCAAATTCGCCGTCGAAGGATGGATGGAATCGCTGCGCTACGACCTGGAACCCTACGGAATCCGAACCACCATCGTGGAACCCGGTTTCTTCCGCACCGAGCTGCTCGTCGAGGACGCCTCGACCATCTGGGCCGACCTTTCCATCGATGACTACGCCGACCGCACCGCAGCCACCATCCCGGGATGGCGGGCCATGAACGGCCAGCAGGCCGGTGACCCCGCGAAGCTCGGCACCGCCCTCGTCAGGATCGCCGGCGAGGAGCACCCACCGCTGCGGTGGGTTGCCGGAGCCGACGCCGTAGCCGTCATCGAACAGAAAGCCCGCGACATCCTCGAGGAGATCGACGCCCACCGCGAGCTTTCCTGCTCGCTCGCTCACGACGACACCCTCTAAACACCACCCCACCGGAAAAGGACACCTCATGACCACCGAGAACACGCAATCCGACATGGCGAAAATGTTCGGCGACTTCGCCCCGAAGCTCGTCTCCCTCACCGACGACGTCCTCTTCGGGGACGTCTGGGAACGCGAGGGACTGTCCCCCCGGGACCGGAGCCTCGCCACGATCACCGGCCTCATCGCGGCCGGAAACATCGACCAACTCAACTGGCACATCCCCTATGGCATCCAGAACGGTCTCACCGAGACCGAGATCAAGGAAGCCATCATCCACCTGGCGTTCTACGCCGGCTGGCCCAAGGCCGTCTCGGCCATGGCCGTCGCCAAACGCATCTTCGACAACCAGCCCTAGAACCTTCGACGGAAGAGAAAAATCATGACCGGAACCTACCCGCACGTCACCCTGAACAACGGCATCAGCATGCCTGCCCTTGGGCTCGGCGTCTACCAGTCCAAGCCGGAGGAGACCATGGGTGCCGTCGCCACCGCGCTCAACACCGGCTACCGCCACCTCGACACTGCAGCTGCGTACTTCAACGAAGCCGAGGTCGGCGAAGGTATCCGCCAGTCCGGCATCGACCGCTCGGAGATCTTTATCGAGACCAAACTCTGGATCAGCGACTACGGCTACGACGAAGCGCTGCATGGCTTCGAGAAGAGCTCCCGCAAGCTCGGCGTCGACACCATCGACCTGCTGCTGCTGCACCAGCCCCTCCCGGCCCACTTCGATAAGACCATGGCCGCCTACAAGGCACTGGAAACGCTCCTGGCCGACGGCAGGGTGCGCGCCATCGGCGTCTCCAACCAGAGTCCCGAAGAGCTCGAACGCCTGATCGCCGAGACCGACGTCGTCCCTGCCGTGAACCAGATCCAGGTCCACCCCTACTACACACAGCCGGAATGGCGTGCGGCCAATGAGAAGCACGGCATCCTGACCCAGTGCTGGTCTCCGATCGCCGGCGCCTACACCTACAACGGCAACGAGAAGAACCCCTTCACGGAACCCACGCTGGTGGATCTGGGTAAGAAGTACTCCAAGACCCCTGCGCAGGTCATGCTCCGCTGGCACCTCGACCACGGATTCTCGGCCATCCCGAAGTCGGTAAAGCCCGAGCGCATCGCCGAGAACTTCGACGTCTTTGATTTCAGCCTCACAGCCGACGACATCGCCGCCATCGACGCTCTCAACACCGGCGTCAGCGGCTCCATCGACCCTGACTCGATCACGCTCGAAGAACGTGGCATGCCGATCCCCGAGTAAGACGACCGCCGACGGACCCGGGCGGGACGGTTCCAGCGCCCCGCCCGGCCGCCACCTCACTGCAAGGAAAGGACCATCGCCATGGCCCGCATCTTCATCACAGGTTCCACTGACGGGCTCGGCCTCGCCAACGCCCGCACACTCTTGGACACCGGCCACGAGGTCCTGCTGCACGCCCGCACCCTTGACCGCGCCAACACCTTCGGCGACCTCGCTCAGCAAGCGGCCGGGATAGTGATCGGTGACCTCAGCAGCGCCCCTGAAACCCACAGCGTGGCCCGGCAGGTCAATGAGTACGGGCGGATGGACTCCATCATCCACAACGCCGGCGTCTACCTTTCGCCGCAGCGTGTTGCCACCCCCGAGGGGCACTCACGGACTCTGGCAGTCAACGTGTTCGCCCCTTACATCCTGACCGCCCTGATTGAACGGCCGGACCGGTTGATCTACGTCAGCAGCGGCATGCACCTCGGTGCCGCCGCAGACCTAACGGACATCGACTGGACCAAACGGGGCTGGAGCGCCAGCGCCGCTTACTCCGAAAGTAAGCTCCACGTCTCGGCGCTCTCCGCAGCGTTGGCCCGCCATTGGGCCTCCGTACTCAGCAACTCCGTGGACCCGGGATGGGTGCCGACCAAAATGGGGGGCCCCGGCGCCACAGATGATCTGGCCATGGGACACGACACGCAAAGCTGGCTCGCCGCCAGCTCCGATTCCGCCGCCCTGGTGTCCGGCAAGTATTGGCACCACCGCCGCCAGCGGACGCCCGCACCGGAAGTCACCGACCCAGGCTTCCAGGACAGGCTCACCGACAAACTCGCCGAACTCACCGGCATCACCCTCTTCTAAAGAACAAACCGACCCAGAAGGACCACAGCATGCAGTTGGAAGGCAAAATCGCCCTCGTCACCGGCGCAGGCACAGGCACAGGAAGGGGAACAGCCCGCCGCCTCGCCGAGGAAGGCGCGTTCGTCTACGTCACGGGCCGGAACCTTGAACCCCTCGAGAAAGTCGCCGCAGACATTGGCGGACGTGCCCGCGCCGTCCGCGCGGACGTCACCAACAAAGCCGAAATGGACCAGCTCGCAGACCTCATCCGCCAGGAACACGGCGGACTGGACACCATCTTCGCCAACGCCGGCGGGGGCCACCCCATCCCCCTGGAGCAAATCACCGCCGAAGACTTCGACCGGCAGTTCGGCGTCAACGTCAAAGGCGTCCTGTTCACCGTCCAGTCCATGCTGCCCGTGCTGCGCGACGGGAGCTCCATCATCATCAACACCTCCATCACCGCGGACATGGGGCTCAAGGACTTCAGCGTCTACGCCGCCACCAAAGCCGCAATACGGTCCTTTGCCAAGAGCTGGACAACAGACCTCAAGCACCGCCGGATCCGTGTCAACGGTGTAAGCCCGGGCGTCGTCCCCACCGAGGCCTACACCACCGAACTCGGCATGACCGAAGCCCAGGTTCAGGAATACATCGACCTCGTCACCCCCGAGGTCCCCGCCGGCCGGGTCGGCACCGCCGAAGGCATCGGCGACGCCGTGACCTTCCTTGCCTCCGACGCCAGCAGCTACATCACCGGCATCGACCTCGTCGTCGACGGCGGCATGACCGCCGTCTACGCAGGCAAAGCCTGAACACCACCCCGCTCTGTGGCCCGCCCTCACGGCGGGCCGCAGCACCCCTACCCCCTCGACGCTAGATAGGAGACCGGCGTGGCCGCCGACCGCACCAGCACTACCGCTCACAATTCACCAGGCACGGCCCTCGTCGTCGGGGCATCCCTCGCCGGACTCATGACCGCTCTGACGCTCTCCAGGATCGGTGTCCACGTCACCCTGCTCGAACGCTCCGACGACACCGGACGCACTGGAGCTGCTCTCCACGTCCAAGACGGTCTCCTCGAACGCATCACCGGCCTCCCAACCTCGCACGTGCCCCAGCCCCTCGCACCAGGGATCCAAACCTGGTTCGCCGTCCACGGCGCACTTCGTGCCGCAATAGCCGCCAGTCCCCTCATCGACCTGCGGCAAAACACTGCCGTTCGCAAGGTCGGCCAGGACGCACAATCTGCCTGGGTCAGCACCTCAGAAAGGGAAAGGGTCACCGCGGACATCGTGGTCGGGGCCGACGGCCACCGCAGCACCGTCCGCCGGCACATCGCGCCGGAACACGCAGACGCCACCTTCGCGGGGTACGTCCTATGGATCGGCATTGCCGAAGAATCAGCCATCGGAGCACGTCGTTGGCCGCGAGATGTCGCGTTCCTCGGCGACAATGACAACACGCTGCTCGGCTACCCACTCCCGGGCGCCGACGGTACCCTCGCCCCGGGATCACGGCGTCTCGGCTGGGCCTGGTACGACTCCAGCAGAAACGGCCTGCTCCGCGCCACCGGCAGCGTCGACGGCTCCGTGGTACGCCACTCGCTCATGCCCGCCGGGATCCCAAACGCAACCTATCGGGAACTCGCCTCACAGGCCCGCGAACTGTTTCCAACGCCCTGGAACAACGCGATCCTCGACAGCATCAAACGACGGGCCGTCATCGGCACACCCATCGCTGAATACGTACCCACACGACTGGCCCAAGGCAGAGTCGCCATCGTCGGAGACGCCGCACACGTACCGACCCCAATGACAGGCAGTGGCTTCGCCGAATCCCTCTACGACGCCGAAGCCCTCGCCGACGCCGTCGCAGAAGCCGGCTGTACCGCCACAGCACTAATCGACTACGAAGGCGGCCAGACTCCGCAGCGCCCGGAACCTGGTCCAATCCGGACAAGGCTTCAGCCGCTCATTCGCCCGCCGCGCAGCGTAAGGTCCACCCAGCCATCTCGCTCCGACAGCAAGGGACCGGGATGCAACTGGCGGCACTGACCGTCAATGCAACACAGAACAACTGCCCTCCCGGCTCCGCCGCCCCAGAACCTTCCACGCCGGCTGGCCCAGGAGCATACCCGCCACCGGCGTCACCAAGAATGTCGGTAACACGCAACAGATAGGCAAAACATGAACATCGAACCCCTGGTGCCGACCACCAAGAACCCGCCGGCCCAGTTCGCCGGTGACGTCTGGCTTGACCCGATCACCCTTCCCCACGAAGACGACCAGACGATGGTGGTCGCGACCGTCCGCTTCGCCCCCAGACCACGCACGGCCTGGCACTCCCACCAACACGGTCAATATCTGCGCGTCACCCAAGGTGTCGGGCGCTTCGGTACCAGAGACGGAAAGATCATCGAAGTCCACCCCGGCCAGACGCTCTACACCCCACCCGGCGAAGAGCACTGGCACGCCGCCGCCCCGGGCTGCTTCATGGAACACATCGCCATGCTCCAAAACGGCGACGACCCCTCCAAAACCAACACCTGGGGCGACCACATCACCGACGACGAGTACAACGGCCGCTAACCTCAGCACGCAAATCACCGGCCAAGAGAAGTTGGCGGTGACCAGTGTGGGGCCGTCCTGGTACTGCACCGCCAGCAAAAGGGCAGCCTCGCACTTAATGCGTCAGGCTTCGTCGGCGACGTTGTTCTCGGGTAGCTGGCCAGTGGCAATGCGCTCTGCGGTTTTGGCGAAAGCCTCCTCGATGTATGCGGCGACGTCACTCTCGCGGACCCCTCCAAATGCCGCGGCCACCGAATTGGCCAGCGGGAAGTTCACCGCTCCGGACCAAGGCGTAGACGAGGCTGCTTTTGACGTTCAGGATGTCCTGGACCTGCTCCAGCGTCAGCATCCTGGACAGCCCCGCGGCCGCCGGGTCGCGGGGCGCCTGGGACACCTCGTCCGTTCGTTTCGCCATGACCTACTGCCCCCTCGCTGCGGTGTCGGAGTTCGTCTTTGGTGCGCTGTCCTCTGCGCAAGGATCCAGGCGGCGCCGGGTCCCACTTCGTTCCCTGGTTGTATTTGCGCTGCAGGCGCTTCACTTCCCGCATGGTTGCCCGGACAATGAAGTCCGAAACGCTCGCATCCCCCTCGGCCTGGCCGGCGGCCAGGAACGCGGCACGGACCTGGCCCGCCTCCCCCTCGGTGAAGTACGGCGTGAACGCCGCGGTCTTTTTAGCCGGCATAGGTCTCTTGATCGTGGCTGCGCGGGCGACCGCAGATCAGTGGTATCCGCGTCACATCGCGGCGGGTCGCGGGACTGGGACCGATTCCCCCAGGCCGGCGTAGAGGTAGCGGTCGCCGAACGCCTCGCTCAGTGTCAGGAAGGCAGGTTCACCCGTGCAGTGCCCCGGGGCGATGGTCTGCACGTGCCAATTGTCGCGAAGTGCGTGCGCGACGCGACGCACCTCGGGCTCGTCGGCGAGGACGAGATGGAGGCCGCCGACGATGCAGTAGACACGGTCGTCGATCGCGGCAGCGGCCTCCAGGATCCGCTCGATCCCCGGGTGGGAGCATCCCACCACGAGCACTAGTCCCTGCGAAGTCGACAGCGCGAGGGTGATCTCGCGCAGCTCACGCGTTCCCGGCACCTCCGAGACGACGGGGATTAGCCACGCGTTGCTCCCTAATGGGGTCAATTCCTCGACCCAGCTGAATCGTGCGCCGGGCCACGGCGTGCCGTGGTGGATGACGTCGGGAGGTTCGCCGTCGTAGTACTGCATGGACCTTGGCAGCGACGGACGGCGCGGGTAAAAGTGGCCGGGCAGGCGCGAGCCGAACACGCCGTACAACTCGGCCGGGGCGTAGACGGGGACGTCGGGGTTTATGTGTAGGAGGTGACCGAGCCCGGAGGTGTGGTCGCCGTGCCGATGCGAGACCACAACAAGGTCGATCGCGCGCAGGTCGACACCGAGGGCGTCGGCGTTGGCGGCAAGCGTCGACGAGTCGTTTCCGGTGTCGAAAAGGATCCGACGCCCCTCGAACTCGACGAGTGCGGCAAATCCCCAGTCCTTGATCAGGCCGGGTCGGTTCCCGAACGCGTCGTGGAGGACCGTGATCCGGTTGGTCGTGCCGTCCCAACGCTCCATTCCCTAACCTGACCACACCACACGGCGTACGTCCAGCGGGGCGGAGGGGTGCCGTGCCCGCGGATCCATGGGACCTCGTTCGTCAGGGCGGCTGGCTAGCGACCGGGTCCTCGGGAGCCACCGATGACCCCTACCGGATGTCCGAAGAGCCGGTTTGACCGAGAACATAACCGGCGACGTCATCGTTCGAATTCCTGTGATTCCACCGGAGCGGCTCGAGACGTCCCGCCTCAGTGCGACCATCCGCGCGCTCGGGCGCGCCTCCTCGTCCAGCGCCTGCGTCGCGGAGATCGCCCAACAGCACCTGAAAACGCTCCTGAAGGCACAGGCACACGCCATGGTCACCCAGGAGCTTTCCGAAGACGGCTACCTTGTTGACGACCGCGGCGCCCAGACCATTTCCGCGGCCCGGGCACTGCTGCACATCCAGTCGCGCGCGGACGCAGTCGACGACCTGCTGTTTGAGTACGTCACGGCCCTTGCCCCCGCCAGCCACGTGTTCAGCGCGTTCCTGCGGGACTTGGCAGCGGTCGGAGCGGAGACCCAAGAGCTCGCTGAGGCGGCGAGAGAAGTTTGGCCGACCCTATTCGCACACGTCCTCGACCAGGTAGAAGCGAACAGGGCCATCTACGACCAGGCAGTTGGCTTCAATGACTACGCATTGAGCCACCTTCTTCCGAATCATCCCGGGACTATCCAGTCACTGCACGATGAGCTCGGCCACCATGCCTTGGAGTGGATGAAACCCGACGATCTCTTGGACTTTATTCCTCAGTGGCTCCCATACGCGGCTGGCAGATCCTCATGCCTGCTCGAGCTCATCCGGTTCCTGCGCCAACTCCCAATCGACACGCAGTTGAGCAAAGGTCTGAGCTGGCTTGACGCACTGTGCCTTTCGCGGACGGACCGACAGCTCGTCTCCTATGCGCCGATGGACGAGTGGCTGGCGGAGATCAAGCCCGAGGCCGACGCACGAGGAGTTGGAAACAACTGGCTCAACCTCGTCGACCGTCTGGTGTACGCAGGCAACAGGACTCTCGCAGAATACTCACGCTGAACGGACGAAAAAGTAACTCAGCTCAGGCAAGCCAGGCGAGCGATCTTGCGCTATACCGGGTTGCAGAAGCCGTGCCCGCAGATTCCAGGCTTCACCTCGGCTGGATCCAACTGCTACAACTCCAAGGTGACACTATGAGCGGCCGTGAGATCGTCCAAGGGCCGCGTCTACAGATCCCCGATGCGGAAGTGATCCGGAACGATGCCGCCGCCGCGCGGGAGACTGGCAAAGGCAGCCTCGTGCCCCACTCGACCAATTGCCACATCGACCGCCTGGCACGTGGAAATCAACAGCTCAAGATCACCTCCGCCAAAACCCGCGATCAAAATTGGCGATGATTGGCCCTCATTTTCCAACTGTCCAAGGATTCTTCCTCCCACGACCGAACGATGTGCCATTCCCCGAGGAGCGTGCTGGACCCGTAGGTAGGGGCGGAAAACTGGAATCATGTCAGCGTACTGTCCAAGCGCCCGGTCGGCAGCCTGCATCGCCAACCGGAGCGCCGAGGACGCCTCGTCGTGTTCGTCGGCATCGTTAGAAGCATTGGCCGCGGCCATTCGCTCCTTGGCGGCCGCAAAGGCGGCGTTGGACGCTCGGAGCCTGTCCGCGGCCTCCTGCGAACCGGCGCGTTGCAGTATCACTTCTACGATTCTCAGAAAATCAAAGGCCTCCCACGAATCGTCGAACTGCTGCTTTCCGGTGGCCAGATGTTCAACGAAAATTGGCTCAATGCGCTGAAACAGCAGCTTGGCCGGCGAGCCTGAACTCGAAACTATGGTTTCAGGTGTCAGCGCGTCTCCAGCCAGCGTGACCCCTTCATAGGGGGCTGGAACCGGCATGCGAATGAGTGATCGCGCGAGTTCGTATCGTCCGGCGGCAATTGCGGCCACGCCTGCGGAGTATAGAAACTGGCCTGCGCAAATCATCTGGAGGCGAAGAACATCTGTCAGTCCACTTCCTCTGGCTTGCCCGGCGAATCTGGGAATTTCCGGAATCCACCAGCGGTCCGTGGACTCGCTCCCCCAGTAGGCTGCAGTGGCCAGCAAAGCCGTCGGCACGAAGGTTGCTTCCTCCACGCGGGCGACCATCGCGCGGTATCCGCCGTCGGGCGACTCTTCACCCGTATGACTCAGGAGGAGATCGTTCTGCTTTCTTAGCCGATCAAGCTCCTGCTTGATGAGGTCGTGAAGCCCGATAGCGGTGGTTCTGCCGGAAAGATAGCGTTTGGCAGTGCCTACCGCGGCAGCTACGGCGAGGGGGTGCCGCGCAGCCCGCTCCCCCAACGAGTCAACGGCGTCAGCCAAATTCCCAAGAGCAGCGTCCGCCGTCGAGGAAACCTTGACAGCGCCGAGTGCAGATCGCAGGCCCTGAGCCAATTCGCTGAGGTCTCTCGGCTCAATCCAATACGGCGTGTAAATGCGACGAGGGCTGCGACTCAGAGCACGAACGAGTGCCGGATCGTACGTTGCCGACCAGCCGACCAGCACCAGCCCGTAGTCGAAAGTGATCCGATCCAGAAACTGATCCACGTGCAATTCGTAACCGGCCAGTTCCTGCTGCGTGTTTCGCATCGCGGTCGGATTCAGGTAATCACCATGCAGGTGGACAACGAGAGCGCCGAGGGTGTGGAGCGGCGGCAACCCGTGAATGTCAGAGGGATGGCTAACGACGACGGGTTCGATGCCTTCGTCGCGGAGAGCTGCCTCCATCAATCTGTCGAAATTGAGGGTCAGGACAATTTGAACCTTCCCGGACCGAACAAGCCTGGCTATCGCTCGATGACCTTGGGTAGGTCGCTTCAGAGCTTGTTCACGCTCTTCCTCGTCCGGCTCGAAGAAACGACGAAGAAGCTTCTGACGTTCAACTTGCGTTGGCCCCAGCTTCTCCAACAATGACTCGTACGACGGTTCAACGCCAAACCGCTGGGAGTACCATTCGAACGGATCCGTCGGCGATTCGTTCTCCACGGCTGCAACCTTTTGGATCAGCTCTTCTTGGACACCCCACGCAGAGGGAACTCCGCTCGGTACTGAAATCCCCGCCCCAAGCACAAACGCGTAGGATCCGGGTGATGAGTGCATCGAGAAGGCCAAGCCGAGTAGCTGATCAAGCTCTGCGGTATCGGTCAAAGGCATGTGAGTTCTCCTGGGAAGTTGCCGGAATAAACCCACTGTAGCCATCGGCACTGACAACGAACCAAGCATGCCAGCAGGAATGCCGGCATAAAGACCCCACCAGGAATGAGACCTGCCTCGCACTTCCAAAGGGGATTATCGCTACGCCGCAGGCTTACACATGTCAAGCTTTGTCAACAGAAAAAAGACAAAAAGCCTCTGACCTGCGGAAACACTGTGCCCGAGGTGGGACTCGAACTGCATTCCAATCCTTGCAAACACTAGGTGCCCGCGGAAACACGCGGAAACCGGAGCAGTCCGGTGGGTGTACGAGCCAGACCGAAGCGAGAAGTGTGGACATTGTCCACACTTCTCTAGTTGCTTTCTAGCGCTTGCACACGACTGCCGCGCTCCCCCATCGAGGAACGCAGCAGTGTTGCGTTCGTGGCCACATATACGTTGCTCATGTGCTGCCGCACCGCGACCTCGAGTTCCTCAACCAATGGCAATAGCTTGCAACCGATATCCGACACTAGCGCCTCTATGTAGTCCTCCAGAGGCCAGTGCGCGAGCCTAGAAACCGACCGTGGGTGTGGCCCTAACGGCGTTAACGGCCCTGTCTGCGATGACTTGGGCGTCACTTCCGGAATCAAGGATCGTATTTCGCGCTGATTCGGAATCAACCATGACGGCCGTAACGGCGAGGCCGTCCGAAGCCTCGGTCGTCAGCAGAGCGTCCACCTGAGCCGAGAAGCAGGAGTCACTTGACTTGGAGTGAACGTCCAGCGCCACTACGTGGTTGTTGGAGACGAAGTTGCCAACGCCCGCCGTCAGCCGGATGATGACAGGCGTCGCACCTGTGGGCCGGATGCTCTGTGAGTCGATGACCTCGGAGAAGTGGTTGCCGATGACGGAGTTATTGTTGCCGCTGACGCAGAGAAGTCCGCAGAGATCGTCCAGTCCATTGTGGACTCCCAGGAAGGGTGTCCAGGGCTCATGGTCACGCAGGAAGTGGTTGGTGGCCACCAGGTTTTCCGAACTGTCCGCTGCCAGCACCACCATCCCTGGGTAGAACGAGTGCAAACGGTTGTTGGTGACGCTTGAACGCGTGACGCCGTTGAAATGGACGCTGCTGGCACCCCGGGGGAAGACGTTGTTCGCAGTCACCAGGAGCCCGCCGTGGTTCTCGGCGTAGATCGAGTGGCCCTTGAAGCCTGCTCCGATCAGGTTGTCGGTGATCTTTGACGCCTGTCCCCACCCGCGCAGCTCGATGCAGCTTCCGCATTCAGCGATGAAGTTGTCGTGAACGGAAAGCGCGTCCGCTTTGTAGATGGTGAGGGCGTGCTCGAGGTAGATGAATCCCATGCCGTTCACGCGGAAGGAGTCATTGGCGTCTGCAACATAGACACCGGTCTTGCCGTTGACGTAGGTGTTCTCCGGAGGCATCCCCGCACCATCCGAGTTGAAGTGCAACCCGTCGATGCAGAAGTTCGAGAATTCGACCGAGCTGATCCGCGGACTTCCGCTTCGCGCAACGTAGAAGGCCGCTCCCTTGGATTCCTCCATGTCTCCGCTAACGGGAATGTCGACCAGGATGCGGCTCCCCCCGGGCCACAGCTCATGCAGGTCGGGCCATTCGTCTTCGGGCACGTTGAAGCGGATGCTCGACGACGCAAAGCCGTGTCCCGACCCCTGGATTCGAAGAAAGCTGACGTCGATCAGCACTTGCGTACGGAGGTGGTAGTCCCCCGGTGGAATGTAGATCACCGCTCCCGGCTTTCCGCCACTGTTGGCATCGGTGGCGGTCTGCCGGTCTTTGATGTCGGCGATGATGCTGTTGATTACTTCACCGACGTCCTCTAACGGATTGCCGACAGGCCAGGCCGTCACGTCGTAGTAGTTCTTGCTTGACATAGGTTCTTCCCTTTGTGTTTTGCGTCCCCGGCCCTTGAGGGCGCCGGAAGTCGGGCCAACTGGCGATGTGGTGGCTGTGGAGGGTTACGGTGCCACCGGTTGATGCTCCGGGAGTTCGGCCTGCAGTTCCTCTGACGTTGGGGGCTGGGCACCTGCACGGCGTACCGTGATGGCCGCTGCTTTGGATGCCATGCGGCCCAGCGACTCCAGCACCGATGGTGCCAGCCCATCCGCTCCTCGCAGGAGGAGTCCGTAGATCAGGGCAGACATATACGAGTCCCCTGCCCCAATGGTGTCCACCACGGCAGACTGAACCGAGGGGACGGCTACCCGCGTGCCTGCCGTGGTGAGCAGGGATCCCTCACCTCCCATGGTGACGGCGACGAGTCCGGCCCCCAGTTCGAGGACACGGTTGGCGATGTCGTCCAGGGATAGCCGCGGATAGAGCCACCGCGCGTCCTCGTCGCTGAGCTTGACTACCTCAGTGAATGGGACGAGTTCCTCGAAGAGGGTTTTGGCCTCGAAGTGGCTGCCGAGCAGTGCAGGGCGGATGTTGGGATCGTAGGTGACGACACAGCGCTCATGGGATTGCTCGAGAAGCTCCTTCACTACTGCCGCCCCCGGCGCCAGGAAGGTGGCTATCGAGCCGGTGTGCAGGATCTTGGGCAGGGTCGCCGGAGCGGTCCGCGGGAGGTCCCATCGGATGTCGAAGTCATACTGTGCTGAACCGTCGGAGGCCAGGACCGCGGTGGCCGTAGCGGTTCGTCCACGCCCCCTGGAGCCGTGCAGGAGTTGAACACCGGCGCTTCGAAGGTGCTTCTCGATGGCGGCGGCACGGTGGTCGTCGCCGATCGAGGTCAACAATGCGGTGTCCGCACCCAGCCGTCCGAGCCCGTAGGCAACGTTGGCGGGTGATCCACCGGGGTGCTCCACGGTGCCTCGGGGAGAGACAACTATGTCCACGAGGGCCTCGCCGATAACAATGACATCAATGCTCGGTTTGGGGTCATCGTCGGTGTGCTGGACTGCTGGCATTTCTGGACCTTTCATGGAGTCACCCAAGTTCGATTCAGCCCGAAGCGCGAAAGGCGCACGTCTACGTGGCATCGGGGTGAGGTGGATATTGGTTTGCGGGTATGAGGAAGATTCCCGGGAGGCTCATCGCTCCGCCGTTACCTCCAGCCTGCGGTTAGGTGAGTGTTGAGACCGCGAGCTTCAGTATTGTTGCTGGGCCTCCTTCAGCCGATAGCCAGTTCTCCGGGTTTTCGGTTTCGGGGAAGATGAGATCAGTCAGGACGACCTTGCCGCCCTGGACGAATACTTCCACCGAGCAGTGGTCCACGACGATGAGTAATTTGAGCACACCGTTTTCAAGGTCAACGGGTGCTGACTCGACTGAAGCGAATTTCCCGTGGAAGCTGGTGTTTCCTGATTGTCTGCGGTCAAGGATGAGTTGGGCGCTGGTTGTGTTGTAGCTAAGAATGGTGCCCTTGCTCCCGTCGCTGCTTCCGAAGAGTCGGAAATCAAAACGTTCGGCGCTTCCGGGCAGTATCTCCGCCTCGATGATTTGGGCGCTACCGGGTACCGCATCCGGCAACCGGAGGGCTGAATCCTGCAGCTCAAAGGCGTCTGCGTTCATTTGGTCCTTGGCACCAGGCAGCTCTTCTCCTGCGCAGGGTCCGGCCAGGACCGGCTGCTGGATCAGACGGGCGGAGCCGTTGACTGCTGTGAGGCGCACGTCGCGGGCGAGGGTCATCGAGGACCGCCAGGGGGCGGTGGGCAGCTCGTTGGCGTAGTCCCAGTTGTTCATCCAGCCGATGATGATGCGCCGGTCATTCGGGGCGTTGCTAAAGGATACTGAGGCGTAGCAGTCGCGTCCCCAGTCCAGCCACAGGCATTGTTGCAAGGCTGCAGAGCGCGCCTTGGGGTCAGTGAGGGCGGCCAGTCCTGCTGGCGCCGCGAGTGAACCGGCGTCCGGGGTGAACCGGGCGCCGTCGAAGTGCCCGATGAAGTACTGGCCGCCGGAACCGCCTGCCACTGCGCCGGGGTTAACGTTTACGATCAGGACCCATTTGATGTTGTCCGGGTCCCCGTCCACCGCCAGGGGAAAGAGATCGGGGCACTCCCATTCGCCGGCGTCGGCGTTGGCCGGCCCGAAGTCGCTCAGGAAGTCCCAGGATTTGAGGTCTTCCGAACGATAGAAGACCACCTTTTGGTGCTGCGCTTCGACGGCGGCCATGACCCAGCAGGCACCTTGGTCCCCTTGATAGCGGAAGACTTTGGGATCGCGGAAGTTCGCGGAGTTTCTGGTGAGGACAGGGTTTCCTTCATATTTTTGCCATGTCATTCCCGCGTCGGTGCTGTAGGCCAGGGACTGGGCCTGCGTGCCGCTGTGTTCGGACGCGGCTTTGTAGGCACTGGTGTAAATGGCTACCAGGGCGGGTGCTTCCGCCGTGCCGAAACCGGAGGTGTTGCCGTGGTCGACTACGACACTCCCCGAGAAGATGTCCTCTGCCTCGTCGCAGACAATGGCAACAGGGTGTTCCGTCCAGTGCAGCAAATCACGGGAGGTGGCGTGGCCCCAGGACATGTTGCCCCAGACGTTGCCGTCGGGGTTGTTCTGGAAGAAGAGGTGGTACACGCCGTCGTATAAAACCAGGCCATTGGGATCGTTCAGCCAGGTGTCCTTCGCTGTGAAGTGGATGGCGGGCCGGAAGCGGGTGGTTCCGGCCTGGGCTGTTTCCGGGTGTGCGGCATCAAGGCAACTGGTCATGTCTGGCGTTCCTCTTGGGAAGTGGAAGGGGCTGGCTGCCTATTGACGGGGAGCCGCGACGGAGTCGCGGCGCACGAGGGGGCAGCTCAGAATGGTCGGGTGAAGGGCCATGAGGGTAAGGTCGGTCTTCCCCTTGACGGCGTCAATCAGGTGCTCGGCGGCCCAGGCACCCATCTCGTAGTGCGGCAGGGCCACGGTGGTGAGGCCCGGGTGAAGGTTGGCGGCGATCAGTTCCTGGTCATCGAAGCCGACGACCGAAAGGTCAGCGGGGATGGCAAGTCCCAATTCCGCAGCGGCGCGGTAGGCTCCCATCGCCATCCGGTCGTTGTAGCAGAACAAGCCGGTGGGCCGGTCCTCGCGTGCCAGGATCCGCCGGGCCGCTTCATAACCGCCTTGCACCTCGGAGACTTCGGACTCGACAGGTGCCGCGTCGCCGTCGAGCCCTGCTTCAGTCAGGGTGGCCCGGAAGGCCTTGAGCCGCTGACGGGTCGCGGGGACATCATCGGTGTTGTTGACGAAGCCGACCCGGGTGTGGCCTGCTTCGAGGAGCGCGCCGACGGCGGCGCGTGCACCACCTTCTTCGTCCGGGATCACGGCTGTGATGCTTCCGCCGGTGGCCACCGAGTCGACCAGGACGGAGGGCACGCTGCCGAGGCTGGCCGGCAGCTCCACTTCGCGGTGGTACATGGTGGCGTAAAGGATTCCGTCCACCCGGCGTTCCAGGAGAGCCTCGACGTCGGCCTGCCGGGATTCGAGGCTGGCTGAGCCGGAGGTGTTGATGATCATGAGGTTATACCCCCGGGCTTTGGCGGCCTCCTCAGCGCCCAGGATGATCCGGCCTGCGTGGGGCGTCGTGGCGATATCCTCGCTGACCAGACCCAGCATGCCGGTCCTCTGGGTGCGAAGGGCCTGGGCAAGGCGGTTGGGGCCATAGCCAAGTTGCTCCGCAGTCGTCCTGACCTTGTCCCTGGTCTCGGGGCTGATCCGGGCGTAGGAAACCTCGTTGAGGACGTGGGACACAGTTGTCACCGAGACGCCGGCGGCGATTGCCACGTCCTTGATACCGATGTTCCTGTTGCTCATGTGTCTCCCACGTCCTTATGGTTGATGTTGCTCTTGAGGGGCCGGGTTCCCTCGTCCCAGGGGCCGGGTTCGGGCCAGCGACGAGGAAGCCGTTCCTCGACCGGAGGCAACTCTTCGTGATGCGCGTGCTTGCCGGTCTGATACCAGTAGGCTACCGAGGAATAGTCGCTGTCCTGGTGCCAACCCGTTGTGCGGGCTATTTGGCTGCCAAAATTCCATGGTCTCTCGCGCACCTTTCGATTTTCGCGTGCGGCTTGTTGTTCGTTTCGTTGTTGGTTGTCTAGCCCTTGACGGCGCCCAGCGTCATGCCTGCGACGATCTTGCGCTGCAAGAGAAGGGTGAGAAGAATGACCGGGATGGAGAAGACGGCGGCGAGGGCCGTCATGGACCCCCAGTCCAGGCCGAACTGGGTCTGAAAGTTTGCGATGACCACCGGCGTGGTCTGGGAGCGGATGGCTGTCATCAGGAGCGCGTAGAGGAACTCGTTCCACGAGGCGAGGAAGGCGAAGATCGCGGTAACGGCGATGCCTCCGGACACGACGGGAATTACTACCCGCCAGAGAGCGCCGAGCCTGCTGCAGCCATCGACGGTCGCGGCCTCTTCCAGGTCCTGGGGAACGGCTTCGAAGAAGCTGGACATGAGCCAGATGGACAGCGGCAGCGAGATCGTCGCGTGCGCTATGGCCAGTGCGATCGGGGTATCGGCCAGACCGACACCGGCCATCATCGACGCGAGCGGGATGCCGATGGCTACCGGCGGCACCATCCGGGTTACGAGCGCTGCCATGATGAAGACGCGCCCGCTCGGGGTCTTGTAGCGGGTGATGCCATACGCTGCGGGAACGGCCAGCGCCAGAGACAGCAGAGTGCTGATCACCGCTGTCTGGACGCTGTTGATGATGGAGGGCAGCACTCCGCTGCGGCCGAGCGCCGACGCGTAGTTGTCCAACGTCCATTCCTTCGGCAGGACGGTGGGCGGGACGGCGATCGTATCAATGGGCGTCTTGAACGATGTCAGCATCAGGTAGATAAACGGGAACCCGTAGAGGACCAGAGCGGCAGCGAGGAGAACCCACAGCAGTGTGCGTGTGCTGCGCTTTCCGGCTTCAAGTCCCTCCCTGTTGTGGCTCTTGCGACGTACGGTCCGTTGTTCGGGAGCTTGAAGGGGCTGGCGCGTCACGGCGGCGACAAAGCGGGAGTGCCGGGGGCCGGGGCTCTGCGGCGCCTGCCGGCTGCCGGGATCGTGTGTCTCGACGGTGCTCATCAGATGTCCTTTCCTGGGCGCCAGATGATGGCCACGGCGAAGAATGCAATGGCGAGCATGGCCAGCAGGTAAATGGTGCCCATGGCGCTGGCCAGTCCGGGATCGCCGAAGCGAATCATGGTCCGGTAGATCAGCAGGCTCATGGTTTCGGAGGCGGAGTCGGGTCCGCCGTTGGTCTGGATCAGGATGGTGTCAAAAGCCCTCGCAGCGTCGATCCCGCGGACCACAAGTGCCACGGCGATCACCGGCCGGAGCAGCGGCAGGATGATGCGGAACAGCAGCGCGGGTGCCTTGGCACCGTCGAGCCGGGCCGCCTCGATGAGGTCGCCCGGAATGTTCTGGAGGCCGGCGAAAAGCACCAGGCACATGAACGATGTCGTCAACCAGATGTCCGGGATGGCCACGGAGAACAGGACAATGTCCGGGTTCGAGAGCCAGCCGATCTGGTTCGGGTTCTGCAGGATGCCCGCCTGGTACAGCAGTGTTCCGACAAGACCGAAGTTATCGGCCATCAGGAACTTCCAGAGCAGTCCGGCAACGATCGGGGCGATCATCAGGGGATAGAGGAAAACGGTCCGCCAGATCTGCGACCGTTTGCCCAGCATCGTGAACAGCAGGGCCATGCCGAGCCCCAGGGAGAACTCGAGCGTGACGACGATGGTGGTGTAGGCGAGGGTCCGCCATCCGGCGCCAGTGAAGGCTTCGGAGCTGAAAGCTTCAACGTAATTGGCCAGGCCGATGAATTCGCGGGTGCCGCCAACGTTGGGGGAAATTTTGTAGAAGCTGTCGGTGATGAGCCGGATGAGCGGGTAGGCCACAAACACCGCCAGGAAAACGGCGGCAGGGGTCATCAGGAACAGCGCGAAACGGCGATCAGGGATACGCACGGGATTCTCTTCTGTTTGGTGGGTCTTCGCGGCCGGCACCGCTACTTGCAGGTGCCGGCCGCGAAGGGCTTACTTGATCAGGTCCTGGACCTTTTTCTTGGCTTCGGAGAGCAACGCTGCGGTGTCCCCGCCGGCGACTGCCTTCTGCAGGGTCGGCACCAGGACGGTGTCGACGATCTGCTGCCACTTTGTCGTAGCGGGACGGGTGGCTGTGGCCGGTGCGTTGAGGGTGGCGATCAGCGGCTTAAAGCTCTCGTAACCGGGCTGGTCCTGGTACTTCTCGAACGCGGAAATCCGTGAGGCCAGTCCGAGCGAGGATTGAATGCCAAGGTCGTTGTGGTCATAGGCGCATTTGATGAACTTCTTGGCGTTCTCGGCGTTCTTGCTTGCCTTCGGAACGGACAGGTACCACGGGCCCGGGACCCCGGCCACGCCGGCGGAGCCGCCGATCATGGCCGCGGTTCCGACCTTGCCGTAGACGGGAGAGTCTTTGGGGATCTGCCGGTAAGCGTGGGCCCAGAAGCGGGTCATGGCGGTCTTGCCCTGGTTGAAGAGGTTCTGGGCTGCGGCCCAGTCCACCTGGGCGGCACCCGGAGGGGCTGACCTGGTCAGGCTCACGTAGAAGTCCAATGCCTCCTTGTGGGCCGCGTTGTCGATCACGACGTTGTTGTTCGCGTCCAGGACCATGGGCGATCCGGCTTGCAGTACGTGCGCCATCCATTCTGTTTCCACGGCGCCCTTGACATCTGTGCCGTACATCCCGTCCTTTGTGAAGAACTCCGAAATGTCCTGGTACTGCTTCCAGGTGGTGGGGGCCGCGAGATCATAGCCGTACTTGGCCTTGAAATCGGCCTTGTTCTTGGCATCCTCGAACAGGTCCTTGCGGTAGAGGATGATCTCGGCATTGGTCCACGCCGGCATCCCGATGAAATGTCCATCGACATTCGCTTCCTTCACCAGCGACGGAAAGATGTCCTTCTTGACATCGTCAGTGAAGAGCTCGTCGAGCGGCTGGACAGCGTCCTTGAAGTTGGGCAGCCACACCGAGTCAAGGGCCGCGACATCGAAGGAGACGCTGCCGGAGGAGAACTCACTCGAGAGCCGGTTGAAGAGACCGTCGTAAGGGAGCTCGACAAAATTGGCGCTGACCCCGGTTTCCTGCCTGCACTTTTCGGCTATCGCGGTCAGCTCGGCGTGACCGCCAGCCTCCACGAGCACGTTGACGGAGCCGGAAGCGCCGCCGGACGCGGCGGGGCCCCCGGCCCCGCAGGCGGTGGCGGCCAGCAGCACCGCGGCGGACAGGCTGCCCGCGGCGGCGAGCCGGGAGATTGTTTTTCGAGAAGACATCGCTGTCGACTCCCTTTCTCTGGGAACGGAAAAACCTAAAGACTGGATGATCAGTGAAAAACCGTTTTGCCAAAACGACTTGGCATTAACCATAAAACCTTGCTGAACGGCGTGTCAACTGTCACACCGGAGCAGCCTCGCCTCCGGACGGCTTATGGAGATCGGCCCGTATTGCGCCAAACACTCGAGCCGAGATTTTGGCGTTGACAGGGCATTGGTCGTCCCCCTACCTTTGTCCAGGGCCTGAAGAATCGTTTTGGCAACGTTTGGCATCGATCGATTTTTCGAGAAGGGCCCAGCCTCTACAGAACAACGGTGCAAGGCCGACACGCGAGCAGCGGAACGGACCGCACGATACAAAGCTCAGCAGGCCCCACGGCGCCTGAAGATCCCAACGAAGCAATCTTTGACTGCATGGAGGACAATCGGTGGAACGATCGAATGAAATGAATCTCAGCACGGCGAATCCAAGCCGCCGCCGCATGATCGGAGCCGGTGCCGCAGGCACCCTGGCGGCGGTCCTGACACTGGGAATCGCACAGAACGCGAATGCTGACGAAGAGGGCAAAGGGGCACTGTTCGACTCGCCCAACGCCTACGATGTGACCGCCTGGAAGATCAAGGGACATCCCGAAATCACAGCTCAGTCCGATGTCGGTGCCATCATCAACGACATCATTGCCGACATCAAGCGGCGACAGACGCGCCCCGACGGGAAACCCGGAGCAGTCATCTTCATCCCGCCGGGCGACTATGACCTTCGCACTCAAGTCGTCGTCGACATCAGCTTTCTGACCATCGCGGGCTTCGGCCACGGTTTCTTCTCCCGCAGCATCGCCTACAACGAGGACACCACGGGGTGGCTGGACCTCCAGCCCGGAGGCAGCCACATCCGCGTCCTCACCCCTGCGGCAACCCCCCAGGCATTCCTCGTGCGTCGAGCCGGCAGCCCGCGCCTGTCCGGAATCGTGTTCCGAGACTTTTGCCTTGACGGGGTGGCCTTCGCACCCGACGAGAACAGCTACCACAACGGCCGGACCGGAATTGAAGTGGCCTCGGACAACGACTCACTGCACATCACGGGAATGGGATTCGTCTACCTGGAGAACGCACTGATCGTCCGCGGCGCCGACGCCTTGCGTGTGCATGACAACATGATCGCCGAATGCGGAAACTGCGTTGAACTCACGGGGTCGGGCCAGGCGACGACAGTGAGCGACAACCTTATGGGCGCTGGCCCGGACGGTGTCACGATCCGTGCAGAGAACCATGAGGGACTGCTCGTCACCGGCAATAACCTGTTTCCCCGAGGACGGAGCCTGATCGAGTTCACGGGAAGCAACAGGTGTTCGGTGACATCCAATCGCCTGCAGGGCTTCTACCCCGGCATGATGCGATTGCTCGATGGCTGCAAGGAGAACCTTGTCTCGTCCAATCACTTCAGGCGGGGAACCGAGGGGTTCCCGCCATTCCTCGGCAAGTCGAATGGACTCGACGACCTCTACGGGGTTCTCCATGTGAACGGAGACAACAACCTCATCTCCAACAACGTCTTCGCCTACGACGTCCCTCCCGCCCACGTCATTCCCCAAAACGTCCAGCCCACCATCATTCTCATCGCCGGTGGGGACAGTAACGTCGTCGCGCTCAACCACGTCATCGCCAACGTCCCCGCCCAGCACGTGGTTCTTGACTCGTCAACGACCCATTCGAAGGTATTGGACAGTGGCGCCGCCTCGACGATCACTTCCTATAGCCCGGATACCGCGATCCGGCCAACCCCCTGACGAAACGGTATATGCGATGCCAGTCGGATCCCGTCACAGGTACTCACGCCCGTGACGGGATCCGACCGGGCTTCCTCAGACTGTCCGACGCGGACCAATAAGAATGAACGACGTGAACGTCCGCCCTTCCGAGCCCAGCCTGATACTGGACGTCATCGTCGCCGGGGAAGCGCTCATCGACATCGCTATCACCACGGCCCGCACGGTCGAACACCCCGGCGGGTCGCCGGCGAATGTCGCGTACCGGCTCGGCCGGCTCGACGTCGGCACCGGCTTTCTGACCGCAATTGGCGAGGACGGGCCCGGGGAACTCATCGGGGATCATCTGAAAAACGCCGGGTGCAACTGCCGCCTGGATCGACCTCCGTGAGCAGGACGGCAACAGCCACTGCCACACTCGCCCCGGACGGGTCCGCTCGCTACGAATTCGCCATCCACCGGGAACCGCCTCCGATCACGCCGAAATTCCTGCCGAAGATCTTCCACGCCGGCTCCATCGCGACCTTACTCTCGCCCGGAGCCGCTACAGCCCGGTCAATGATGCTCAATGCAAAGACTCCTGCCTGGTCACTGATGACCCCAACATCCGACCGGCGCTCCTGGGCAGCCACCACGAAGCCAAAACCATTTTCGAAGAACTCGTCCCGTTCACCGACGTCGTCAAACTTAGCGACGACGACGCACACTGACTGCATCCTGGGACTCCACTGGAAGATACCGCAGCGCGGATACTCGAACTCGGCGCCGAACTGGCCGTCATCACCACCGGGCCCCAGGCTCCCTGCTGGCCACCGCCAGAGCGCAGTCAAGTGCAACGGCAAGGTGTTGTTCGTCGGGGAGAAGGAGGTCGACGAAGTAGTCGTCGCCGTCCACGTCGAAGTGAACCTGCCGTCCCACGAAAGCGAAGCCGGGGCCCAGCTCCCGGAGCGTTTCTGTGATCCTTGCGGTGAGGGCATTTCCGAGGTCCCGTTCGGCAACTTCTTCGGAGAGGCCCAGGAATTCGAAGTTGTAGGGGTCCTTGGCGATCTGCTGGGCGGGCACTGAATCCTGCGCAACAAGCTGTTGCGCAAAGTTCGACGGAGCGGCCCCGGTCCGCTCCAGGGACTTATTCATGATCGTGTTCGGCAGGACGTTCCGGGGCCACCCGTATTGGGTCGCAGCGGCGGCGTATGCTTCCCGTCTTTCCTGGCCGGCGATGTTGTCCAGGAGGATGGTGACGTGTCCCCACGACAATTGCGAAACCAGCCTGTGGCATATTTGCAGGGGGCCACCGCTGGTAACGGTCAGGCTGACGGCATTTACCTTATCTGTGTCTGGCGTCCATCAAGGCCTGAGCCAAAACCTCGGCGGATCGGAGACGCTCGACTGTCTCGGCGTGAAGTTTGAAGCACCCACCCCGCGCAAAACGGTTCTCCCGTGAAACATGGAAGCCTCGCTGCTCTCAGGTCCCCATACCGAGGTGCGCGCCACCTGCTACATCGAGGGACACGCCTGTGATGTAGCGGTTGTCCGGGTCGGCGAGGAAAAGGATGGCGCGGGCGACTTCGTCTGGTTCGGCGAACCGGCGCATGGGAAGTTCTGAGGCGCGCTTGGCCCGGTTGGCGGTTGCGTCCGGTCCTGAGTCTTTTGCGAATTGTGCCCACATGGGAGTGTTTACCGGGCCAGGCGCGATGGCGTTGACCGATATGCCGTTGGGGCCGAGCAGCTGGGCGAAGGACCACATGATGTGAAGTACCGCGAGTTTGCTTGCGTTGTAGGGCAGGTAGTTGAGGCGGGCTTCTTTGGCTGCCACGGAGGAGAGGATGATGATGGCACCTCGAGTTCCGGTCCCAATCATTGATTGTGCGGTTTCCCGGACCATGGAGAACGTGCCGGAGCCGTTGATCCGCATGATGGAGTCGAATTCTTCGGTCGTTGTTTTCATGATGTCCGGCGTGGGGCCCAGGACCCCGGCTGCGTGGACGAGGGCGTCGATGCGCCCGTACTTCGCTGTGGTGTCGCGGACGACTGTGGCGCATTGTTCTTCGGAGGTGATGTCAAGCGGGAAGAAGCCCGCCAGCACCTGGCCCTCCTTCGGGGCGCGGTCGGCGCCTATGACGAGGGCCCCTTCGGCTGTGAGGGCGTCGACGACTGCATCGCCGATACCGCCGCTTGATCCGGTTACCAGAACGATTTGGTCCTTGAGGCTCATCTGGTAACTCCTTTTGTCCGTTGCTGCCCTGCGGTTGGTTTGTGGGCTGCTTGTTTCATCTTTCGAGGTCCTTACGTGAGGTGTTGTCGAAGGGTTTGCCCTCGCTGCGGGGCCGCGGCAGCTTTAGCGGGCGTCGCTCCGCGCCCTGCTGCTGCGCTGTTGAAGCCTGGGTTGTCTGCCATCCCAGTCCGGGGTGGAGCACGTGCCCGTGCTGTTTAGCTGTTGTCGCTGGTGGCGTGGCTTGCCCATTGCCGGCCTTCTTGTTCTTCTGTGGGCAGTCCGGAGGAGGCGAGGATCCGGTCGAGCAGGCGCTGGGTGTGGACGGCTTCGCGACCGGACGTGAGCGGCTGTGCCCTGTCTGCGACGCGGTCGAGGAAGTGGTGGACGGCGGCGGAGAATCCGAGTGTGTCGGTCGCTGTTGCCCAGCCGTAGGCTTCGGAGCTGAGCTCGCGCGATGTGGTGACTCCCTTGACGGTGGTCGATACTGTTTCGGGTGCCCTGACCTCTACGGTCTTGCCGTCGCCGTAGGCGTCGAGTTTTTCGTTCCAGGCGCCTGCGGTTCGGGCCGCCAGGAGTACCCCGGTGTTGCCGGTGCTGAAGCGGATGATGGCTGCGGTGCCGTCTTCTTCCCAGGGATCGTTACCGGCTGCGTGGGCGGCCACGTCCACGGGTTCGCCGCCGCAGTACCAGCGGAGCAGGTCGACCATGTGGATGGCGTTCTCGAACGTTGCGCGGTATTCCGATCCGGGGCGGTTCTTTTGGGCGACGCAGAAGGTAGCGCCTTTCGCGCCGAACGCCTCGCGGCCGGCGGTGTAGACGGGTGCGTAGCGGCGGTTGAAGTCGACCATTAGGATGCGGCCGCGATCGTCGGCGAGGTCCGCCAAACGCTCGGCTTCTTCCGTGGCCGGGGCAAGGGGTTTTTCGCAGAACACGTCGACGTCATTGTTAAGGCACAGCTGGACCGCGTGGGCGTGTTCGGACCGGGGTGTGAGGACGAAGACTGCGTCCAGATCCCGAGCATCCAGCATCTCCTCCACTGACCGGTAGGCGGCGCCGAAACCCCAGCGCCGGACCAGGTTTCCCGGGTCCTCGCGCCGGGATACCAGGGCTGCCAAGTCGACATCATCGCGCTGGACGAGTGTGGGCAGTTGGGCGATGGTGGCGATATTCCCCGCGCCGATGACGCCGACGCGGAGGCGCTGCCCGCTCATCGGGCGTTCTCCATTTCTGCGAGTTCAGTGAGCATTCCGCGCAGTGCGGCCGCGGATTCCCGGAATCCGTCCTCGGGGGTTGGGAGGTCTTGCGGGTGCCAGCGGTACTCGTACTCGATGCTCAGCAGGTCGTCGTAGCCGTGGCGCAGCAGCGCCGCGAGGATCTGGGGCCAGGGAAGGACGCCGGTGCCGATGACCCGTGACCGTACCGAGCGCTCGGACGCGTCGACCCGGGCTGTTTCCGTGGCGCGGAAGGCCGCGGAGGGGTCGGTGAACACGAGGTCCTTCACATGGACGTGACCGATCAGGTCCCCCTGGACAGCAAAGGCCTCCTCGAACGATTCGTCATGGGTGAAAGTGAGGTTGGCCTGGTCGTAGAGAACACGAACGGCCGGGTGCGCAACCTCCCGGACGAGAGCGGCGGTTTCTGCCGCCGTCTGGGTCATGGTGCCGAAATGGTTCTCCACGCACAGACGCACGCCGGCCTGTTCCGCCTCAGGTGCCAGGGTCTGCAGGGCCTCCCGCAGTCTCGCCCATCGCCCGGCATGATCGGTGTCGCCCGGATGCCAGGATCCCGCGTACACGCGCACCCGGTCGGCCCCGAGCAGATGCGCGGTCTCAATCGCGCCACGGAATTCATCCACTCCCCCCCGCCATTCACTCTCGTCCAGGGCGTTGATGGCCGTGGTGTAGGGCGTAAGGCCAATGATGGGCAGGCCCTCGCCCTCGGCCGCCCTCAATGCCTCCAGGGCGGCGCGCCGGTCCCCCTGGGGGAGGCCCGAGGTGTAGCCATCCTGGTAGATGACTTCTGCGGCATCGAGCCCTGCGGCCCGAAAAAGCCTGATTGCCTGGGGGACCGTATGGTTCGGAGTGCCTAGTGTGTGGCCTGCCAGTCGCATTCTAAATGTCCTTCCTGAAAGTGTTTTGAGTTGCTGCCCAGTCCGCGGGACCGACCAGCCGTGGTGGGGCTGCGACGCGGGATCGGTCGACGATTTCCATCAGCAGCCCCCACGGGGTCATGAAGTAGGTCCAGCGGTTGCCGGCCACGCGGGGGCTGTCGCCGGCGACTTCCTTGCGCTCCCCGAGCACGCGCACTCCCGGGGTTCCCTGCAGCACGGCGACCGCTTCGTCCACGTCGTCCACAACGAAGCACAGGTGGTGCCCGCCTGCGTCGCAATGCCGTGGCGGGGTTTCCCGCCGTTCGGCGCTGCTCCATTCGAAAAGCTCGATGTTCAGGTTCGGAGGCAGCCGCAGCATGGCGAGGGTGAGCCGGGCATCAGCAGGGACATCGAAGTTCGTGGGCATGAACTCCGGGTCCGGTCCGCGGTCGGAGCGGTACAGCTCCTCGGCGCCGAGGACCTCGACGAAGAACCTGATGGCGTCCTCGAGGTTCGGAACTGTCAGACCGACGTGGTCGGTGTGCCGGAGCCCGGGCAGCCGGCGCAGCGTCCTTGCGTTGGCCCCGGTCATTTGCGCGGCCCTGAGCGCGGCCCTGAGGTGGAGGCGCGCACCAGAAGTTCAGGTTCCAGAACGACGTGGTCTACCGATCCGTTCAGGTTCTGCTTTTCTGCCAGCTCGATCGCGATGTTTCCCATGTCGGCGATCGGCTGCCGCACTGTGGTCAGGGGAGGGTTGAACCGGGCGCCCAATGCCAGGCCGTCAAAGCCCATGACCGATACGTCCTCCGGCACGCGAATACCGCTTTGGCCAAGGGCCGAGATCACCGCGAAGGCGACCATGTCATTGGCGGCGATAATCGCCGTCGGGGGATTTTCCATCTCAAGAAAGTGCTTTGCCGCGCGCGCCCCTGCGTCCGGATCGGAGCCGCTGTCGAGGACAAGGGGCGTGCTGCCGCCTTCCGCTGACAGCTCCAGATACGCGTCCATCCGGTCCTGCGCGGTGTGGGTCCCGGAGATACCGGAAACGTAGCCGATCGAGGTGTGCCCCAGGGAACGCAGGTGCTCCAGGGCGAGGACGATTCCGCGGCGGCTGTCGACGGTGACCGTTGGAACCGAGGAGTCGCCTTCCACGCGGTCGATCACTACCACCCGGTGGCCAAAATCGAAGCGCTTGAGGGCCTCGGTATCGACTTTCGTCGAGGGCGCGACGATTCCGAAAGGGGCGTACATGGCCTGCATCGCGGTGAAGTACCCCTCGGTCTTGGCAGAGTCCCCGTTCGTGACACACAGCAGCAGCTGGTAGCCGCGGTCATCAGCGGCCTGCGTCATGGTCTTGGCAAGTTCTGCAAAGAACGGGTTGGTGATGTCAGGCACGATCAGCGGGACGAACGTGCTGGTCTTGGTCCGAAGAGCCTGGGCGAGTGGACTCATCGTGTAGCCGAGCCCCTCGGCGACACGGAGAATATGCTCCCGGGTTTCACTTTTCACCGCCTCCGGCCGGGAGAATGCCCGGGAAACCGTAGAGCGGTGGACGCCGGCCGCCTTCGCGACAACGTCAATACTAAGGTCGGCCATCTTCTCTTCCTCCGTGGTCGTCATATGCCTGCCAAATCGGGCGCATCGCATCTTCAAGCTGGGCCAGTGTTGGCAGGCCCCGGAATGCATCTTCCAGCGTCCGGGCGACGCGTCGTACGAACAGATCGTAAAGAGGGTCGCTATCGACATTGATCGTGTCGACCTCCGTGGTGCCGTCCAGCGCCGTGAACGTAGCTGTGCCGTCCGAATCAACGGAGGCGAATCCTGCCTCACCGACCGAGGTAAAGCTGCAGTAGCGCTTAAGCGGCGAGCCAGGGAAGGCGTAGCCAACCTCCACAATGGCTTCGCGTCCTTCCGGGGTTGTGATGATGAGGCTGGCGTGATCCTCAACAGCCTGGTTGTGAAGAACCGAGGCGAGCCGGGAGTCCACATGCGCTGCTGACTCACCGCTGCCGCGAAGGAACAGATCGACAAAATGTGGGCCCAGATTGGCCAGGCAACCCCCGCCCGCCTTGACCGGATCGAGCATCCAGGGATTGGCATTGTCGAGATACCGGGATGGTGGACCCGCTATGAATGATGTCCGCTGGTAGGTGGGCCGGCCCGCCTTGGCAAGCCATTGCTCTGTGGGTCCGCCGCGCTGGACCAGGGGGACGGTGGCAGGCACACCAGCTGCTTCGGCGGCCCGACGCACTGCGGAAAGCTCGTCAAGGGAAGTGCCCAACGGCTTTTCCACGACGAACGGAATACCGCGCTCGATCAGGGCCAGACACTTTTCGGCCATACCGTCATGGGGACCGAAGACATATGCGAGTCCGACCTCGGGGAGGTCAACCAGCTTGCGCCAGTCGGCTTCAAGCGGCGCCCCCCAGCCTTCGGCCAGCTCCTGCACCTGCACGCGGGATACGTCGTCGTCACCGACTCCAATCACCTCGTGCTCTTCGGCAATGGCCCGCGCACAGAGCGGGACGTGCCAGTGCGAAGCACCAAGAATGATCGCGCGGGTTTTGCTCACCCTGCCAGCCCCTTTGCTAAGTCTGAGATCCAGAATCGACCCATTGTGAGATCGATTGCTGAGATCGGTTGCAATAACACTATGGATGGTGGGAGAGTTTGTCAACGACACTTCAACAGCGGCCCAGGGACGCTCCGGAATGAGCCGACCGGCTGGGCCAGAAGAAAGGCCAGCAATGTACAAAAAACTTCGCACCCTCGAGACCATCGACCAGTCCGGCGCCGTCCTCATCGTGCGCCTGGAAAGCGCAGAGCTCGCGGAACAGGTGGCGGAAGCGGCGATCGCCGGAGGTTTCCGGGCCCTGGAAATCACGCTCTCGATCCCGGGCGCCGTGGACGTCATCCGCCAACTTTCCGCCAAGCATGGGCCCAATGGAGTCGCGGTCGGAGCCGGAACGGTTCTGGACGAGCACTCAGCCTACGAGTGCATCCGCGCCGGCGCCGAGTTCCTGGTCAGTCCCCAGCTGAACCCCGCGATGATCCGGATGGCCAACCGGTACCAGGTGCCGACAATCAGCGGCGCGTACACCCCGACGGAGCTTGTTGAGTCCGCCGAAGCCGGCGCTGACATCCTCAAGCTCTTCCCCACCGAAGCCGGCGGCATCCCCTACGCAAAATCGGTCCTCGCCCCCCTGGCACACCTGCCCGTCATGCCGGCAGGCGGGGTAACCCCCGGGAATGTCGCCGAATGGTTCGCCGCCGGCGTCGCCTGCGTGGGCGTCGGCAGCGCCGTGACAAAAGCATGGCAGCCGGACGGCGACTTCTCCCGCGTCACCCGGGCCGCCTCAGAGTTCCTTTCAGCAGTGGCAAAGGCCCGCCAATGACAACCCCGAAAGTCTTCATTGTCATCGGCCCTGCCGGATCCGGAAAGACGACTATCGCCCAGCAAACAGCGCAGGAGCATGACGCGGCCTATCTGGACAAGGACCGGATCTGTGGCCGGTTTGTCGAGTTCGCTCTGAAGGCGGCCGGACACGACCCCAGCGACCGGGAATCCAACGGGTTTTACCGGGAGAATGTTCTGCCCCTGGAGTACGAGACGCTCATGGATGTCGCCGGAGCGAATCTGCGGCTGGGACGATCGGTCGTGCTCGATGCACCCTTCGGTGCATACTTCGCCGTACCGGACTACCTGACGCGCGCCGCGGAAGAATTCCACTGGCCTCCCTCGGAGATCATCGTTGTGCGGGTACACGTCCCCCAAACCCTTCTCCGAGAACGACTCACCCGGCGGGGCCTGGAGAGGGACCGGTGGAAACTTGCTCATTGGGATGAGTACTGGGCAGCGCATGGCAGCTTGGACTGCGCCTGGTCGGGGGTCCGTTTCCTTGATCTCAACAATGAGAAGTCCCTGCCAACCGAAGGATGACGCCTTAGCCCAGGACGTGCGACCCGGTTGCCTTCCGCACCACCCTGAGGGCAGGTCCTGCGCGGCGGCTGCAGGCGGCACGTTTCGCTGCAGCGTGATACCGCGGCGCCGCAAGGTTGCCAAAGCACCTCTGCGAGGTTCCCGCCTCGGCAGCTGATCTCCCCTGCCCGTCAGGGACGGGCCGGTCCACACCTCCGACGTCGTACTCACCAGCCGGCGGCCGCTCCTCCTTATCAGGCTGCCGGCACCAACCGATACATGCATCCCCACCCGGAAAAGATCGTTGACAGAGCCCCCCACACTCCGTATCGTTACCTGCAACCGATCTCAGCAACCGATCTCAGTGATGACATTACTGCAACCGATCTCATGCGAGGGCCTGCAGCAATGGCCCGGCCCCTATGCTCTTGGCCGTCAGGGACACCTTCGACAAGGTGCAGGCGGCCAGGGTCCGCACACGTATACCCCCTCCCCAGCAAACGTGAAAATATGGAGAGTTCAATGAAGACCTCAAAACAAGCCGTCGGCAGCCCGGATCTTTCGGAGCTTTCCGAAGTGTCCGAGCGCCCTCACCGCCGCATCAACATGGTGGCAGGTACGATCGGCCACTTCGTGGAGTGGTACGACTGGTACGTTTACGGGCTGCTGGCAGCGGTGTTCTCAGCACAGATATTTCCAAGCGATTCCCCGTTTGCCTCCCTTATCGCAGCACTGCTCACCTACGCCCTCGGGTTTGTTGTACGCCCGCTCAGCGGCATCATCATCTCTCCACTGGCCGACCGCTTCGGACGACGGCTGATCCTGACGCTGTCCATCTCCGGCATGGCGCTCGGTGCGCTGATCATCGCCCTCACACCGTCATTTGCGACCATCGGCTACGCAGCGCCCGTTCTCTTTCTGGTTGCACGCATCCTCCAGGGAATCTCGGCCGGCAGTGAGGGACAGAGCGCCATCGCATTCATGGTTGAACACGCTCCCGCGAACCGCAGGGGCCTGTTCGGTTCGTTCACCAACATGGCAAGCGGCTTCGCGACCCTTGCTGCGACCGCCGCCGCAGCAATGGTGACGGCATCCTTTGCTCCGGCCGACCTCGCCGCCTGGGGCTGGCGCATCCCGTTCCTCGTAGGTGGCGTCCTCGGCATTGTCGGCCTTGTCATGCGGGTCCGCTCGGACGAGACTCCTGAGTTTGAGGCAAGCGCCCTCGTCGATCACAAGTCCGCCGCGGCCCGCCTGGGAGACCTGCTTCGCGAACACCCGAAGGCGCTGCTGCAGGCAGCAGCCCTCTCTGCCCCGGCCGTGGCCTACTACACCTGGGCCACCTTCCTTCCCACCTACGCCAAGCTGACCACCGGACGGGACCTGGCCTCCACCCTGGCCGGAAACGTTATCGGGCTGGCCTTGCTCGTTGTCATCGTGCCGGTCTGCGGCGCGCTCTCTGATCGACTCGGCCGGCGCAAAATCTTCCCCATCATCGGTGCCATCGGCATGATCGTCCTCTTCTACCCCATGCTCCTGCTGCTGAACCAGCCGGGCTTCGGTGTTTACGTTCTGGTATCGGCGTCCGGGTGGGTGGTTCTGGGTATCTGGCAGGCGGTGTACCCGACGATCCAGGCCGAACTGTTCCCGGCATCCGTCCGTGTATCGGGCATCGGGTTCGCACACCAGATCGTGATTGCCGTCTTCGGTGGTACCGCGCCCCTGATCGCCGCCGCATTCGTCGCCGCCGGACAGCCGATGCTTGTCGCGGTCTACATGATCGCCATTGTCGCCCTCTGCCTCATCGTCTACTTCACGCTGCCGGAGACCGGCAGCCGGACCGGCCGTGTCACCGTCGCTCCGATCGACCCCGAGGTACTGGAGGGCGAGCACCTGGTCTTGAGCACTTCGTCGGCCATCGACGAGGCGAAGCGTTCCCAGTAGGCACGCTTGTCCTTAGGAAGCCACGGCGGCTCGACCGGGCAAGAAGGGGCGTGTCTGCCCCGGGTCTTCTCGAGCCGCCTGGCCCGCAAGGGGGGATTTTGCCCCAGCATGCAGGATTGAAATCCACCTTGCCTTATAAACGATGCAAGTTTTCTCCATTGGCACAGAACTGAGAGACGTTCCAGATGATTATCAACACCTTTTCCTATCTTTGGTCAGCTTCGGCAATTGATGCGATTGCCGAGTTGGTGGTCAACGGATATGAGACTTTTGAAGTTCCGGTCAGCTCTCCACATTGTTGGCCTGACGATTTAACCGCCGCGGAGCGCTCAGCAATTTATGCCCGACTGACTGAGTACGGTGCGAAAATCAGGTCGCTTAATGCCGGCGGATATGACATCAATCTGGCGAGCCCAGGCGCTAATATGCGCCGCAAGAGTGTCGAGCACATCAAAGCGGTGATTGACCTGGCTGAAGCTTGGGGAGTCCCCGAGGTTGTCATATCCCCCGGTACAAGGCGTCCGATGATTTCTCCTCCACTCGAAAATGTTTATGGGTGGATGTACGAGAGTCTGGAGACTCTAATTCCGTTGGCCAAACAGGCTGGCACACGACTGCTCTTCGAAAACACCCCCTACTGCTTCACCCCTACCATTGAGGACCTGGCAGGGGTCGTAAGCACTATTAACGACGATGCAGTCAAGATCGTGTACGACGTCGCCAACGCTGCCTACATAGGAGAGGATCCCGTAGAGAGTTTGCTCTCCAACCACGAATCAATTGGACTCGTGCATATTTCTGATACGGGCACGGAAACCTGGGGCCACGATCCAATCGGCACTGGAGTGATCGACTGGAATGGATTAGGCAATGCCGTGAAAGCAACCTGTGGAGTTAACAATGTTGCTCTTGAGATCATTCGCGAAGAGAACCCCGTGCAGGAATTCAAGAAGGCGATGCAGGATCTCAAAAATCAAGGATGGGAACTGGGAAGTTAGCCCAGCATTCGAGATCGCGGACCGTCAGTCGATGTTATATTAAGAAATACTGAAATCTGCCTAAATGGTGAATGGACTTGCAAAGTCAACCGGTTTTACGGTCCATGATTTTCTATCATATTTTGGTAGTCAAAATGATTTTTATGTGAACCCCTATTAAAAGGAATGCGTACGATGAGAGCTTTGGTTAGTGGCGGAACCAGCGGCATAGGAGCGTCCGCCTGCGTAAGAATCGCAGAGGCGGCTCTGGCTCGGGGCGTCCACCCGATGATTGCCGTGGCAGGATACGAAACGAACAGCAGTCAAGAGCAAGTTGTTCGTTCCATCCAGTCAATGGGAGGTACCGCCATCGCATTGGCGGGCGACCTCGGTGACCCCGACGTGCCAAGTCAACTGGTAGGAGCTGCGGTAGCCGAATTCGGTGGCCTGGACGCGTTGGTAGCGAACGCCGGAATCGCCAGCCCCGGTGCCATCTGTGACCTGTCCCTTGAGGACTGGGACAGCATGTTCTCCGTCAACCTTCGTGGCGCCTGGCTTCTTGCCAAAGCAAGCTACCCGCACTTGAGGAAGAGCCGCGGCTCCGCCTGTTTTACCTCTTCAATGTCTGGCCAGCTACCACATGCCGGATCAGGCGCTTACAGCCCCAGCAAGGCCGCATTGACGATGCTGGCCCAAACACTCGCGCTGGAATGGGCACCTGACGGAATTCGTGTAAATGTGGTATCCCCAGGTATGACCCATACACGGATGACTGAAAAGATGTATGCCGATCCCCAAATCAAGAAGGCAAGGGAAGATATTATTCCTTTGGCAAGAATTGGAGATCCCATGGACATAGCGAACGTGATCGAATTTCTTATAGGCCCGCTATCGGGTTACGTCACCGGCCAAGACATCTGCGTTGATGGTGGCTTCTCCAAGTCTATTCTTAGCCATATTCCTGGTCGTCCCAGCTCTAAATCCTGACACCCGATCCGTACCGGCACCCCGGGAAGTGGCGTAGCCGTCGCCCCGGAACAGCGGCAGCCCCGCCACCGCAGCGCTCACCACCGGAGACGCCATACCCAGGCATTTGCCCTGGCCCGCGGTGGCGGGCAGAGCACCGTTGCGCTTAGGGGCGGTCCCGCTCGGCTGTCCCGTCATCGGGCCGGAAGCCTACGAGTGTCCTCCCGGCACTGCCGCTCTTCCGACCGCCTAACGCCCCCCATTTTTGGGGATGCCCTCGACAGGCCCCGGTCGAGGGCATTCCTGCATCCTGCCACTCGAACCACGATGCAGCAGCCCTTTCCAGATGGAAACGACGTCGTCTCGGTAGGCCTTGCCCATGGCCAAGAAGCGTCCACTTGCACAGTGCTATGTCATAGGCACTTGGGTTACTCCATTCCAATTAAGCTTGCCCAAAACGCCGGCCCCGAAGCCGATCCACTGACCGGATAGCCGCCTAAGCAGCATCCACAGGACGTCAATGGCGGAATCATGCCATCGACTGATGAATTCCCGGCGGCATCCCTCGTGCTGTGCACGCCGAACTCAGCGAGGACGCCGGCCCGCACGGCGCGGCTAACGCTGTTGATCGAAAGGCACTGCCCTAGGCAACTGCGAGAGCAAGAGAGCCCGCACTCCGAAAACCCTCAAGGCAGCTGGAACGGTTCCGCGGGCGGCAAGGAAGTACCGACGTTTGGCCAGACGCGCAGTAATGAAGGAGCAGCGGGCCGTGAGATTGGTTCTATGCCTGACCGATAAAAGAGAATGGAAAATCGAAGAATTCAGCGCTCTTGGAAAATCTGAAATCCGAGGCCGACGGCCCCATCTGATATGCATCGCCTGCGGAGGCAAAGCGTTCTTTCGCAAGTCCGGCCGCAACGCACTTCCCAGTTTCGGAGCCCGCCACGTAGCAGGCTGCAAAGTCATCACCCCGAAGTGGAGCGCGTTCAGGTACGTCCAATAACCTACCCCCGGCCTGGTTACTGCACCGGTCACCCGTAGTCCTGCCCCAGCCCAGGCACAACACCGTTAGAACATCTCGAACAGAACTTCGATACCGCAAGGCTAGTACTTCCCGCCACGAATACACCGCCATCAACTAGCTCACGACGGGCCGCAAGCATCTTCCATTAGCGATAGGCAGTTACTGCCGCAGCCGTTGCGCGGGGCATTCTCCTCCGGCTCCGTCTGTTTGAACTACACCCCAACCTGACGTCAGGTGGGCCACTCCGGGCTGTCAGGCTAGGCCTAGATTCTGCTTTCTCTGACACTGACTCGAGCAACTTAGAGCACAGCCTGACACTTCTGATCTGCCCGAAGGCAGCGCAGCGGGTTCCTATCGCGCTGACCCAAATCGGGCCCGACTTCAGTTGCATCCGGCGGTCTTCCAACGTGACGCCTTAGACCCGGGTCCATGTCTTCAGGATTCCGCCTGAATATCCCGCACTGAGCATCGCGCGGACCGCACCCGCCAGTTCCCAGCGCGACCTGAGGATTTTCAGGCGCAGCGAAGGGTCAACGTCAGGCTTTCATCGATGTCCATCCGGGCGGCAGCGGGACAAGTGGTGGTGACCTATGCCAACGAGGCAAAAACCACCACCTGTGTCGCCTGGCGAATTTGGGGAAAGGTGTGCCCGCTCTAACTGAAGAATCGAATCAGAGCCGGGGCCACGACGTCGGGCGCCACACCGTGATCCTGGCCTTCCAGACGTTCCTGGGTGGCATTCGGGATGGCTGCTGCGACCCCTTCGATCGATGCCCGCGCCCACGGAAGGCTCGCCCCACCGTATATAGCCAGCGTCGGGGCACTGACTTTCGCCAGGCGATCTGCCGGGACGATGCCGTCTCCGGTCACCGTAAGGTCGTAGGGGAGGGTATGGGCCACGCCAATGAGCCCAGGCCACCACGGCTGGTCCTTGATACGTTCGTCGAAGCCGGCGCCGGTGTGGCGGATGAACATCTCGACGGCGGCTGCGCGGTCGCCGACGTCCAGTGCCGCCTGCACCCGGTCCCGAAAAACCGTCCAGGGCTCGGCGTCGGGGCTCTGGGTCAGGTACGGCGGTTCGTAGGCCACGAGCTTGGTGATGGGAGCTCCGGCGGCTGCCGCCTCCAAAGCCAGAATGGCACCGGACGAGTGGCCATAGGCGTAGGCCCTTCCCCCGGCCGCATTGATCAGGGCTTCCAGATCCTCGACTTCGCGGTCGGGGCTATACGGGGATGTGTCCGTGCTGTCGCCACGGCCGCGCCGGTCGTATGTATAAACCGTGAAATGCGCCGAGAGCAGAGGCACGAGCGGGCCCGCGGAGTAGCGGTTGTTCAGGGCTCCGCCAATGATGATCAGCGCGGGCCCGTCGCCGGACCGTTCGTAGGCAATCTTCGTTTCGTCCTGTGAGCGCTGATACTCGATCATCTGCAAAACCCTGTTCTGTCGGGACGTGCCGCCGCCTAATCCGAGACGAGGCTATCCGCTAATGTGCGCTCTGACCAGAGCTCCGTCCCTCGGGGCAGCATCGGCAGGTGGGCCGGCTTGGTCAGGGAGGCCTGCTCCCCTGCAGATGTCAGTGACGATACCGCGGAGAGGCCGATCAGCCCGTTGACCCTCTTAGGAGAACTCGGTCGCCCTCAGCGCTCGACTCCTCCGCGTTCCAGAGTCTTTCCCTTGCCGCCCTGTTTCGCCAGCTCTTTTTTGATGTCCTGGCCAGTGAAGGGATCTGCCAGACGGCTGCCGTTGGCGACGTGCCTTGTTCCAGCGCACAGCTAACGGAATAGGCTCCCACTGCCCGAGAGGGGCGATGGCGTCATGCCGTGGCGCCCAAAAGCAACCATGAATGAGCAGAAGCTTCTTCGCTGTTTGTCATTCTGATCCCCATCATCGCTGGGCGGGTCCTCCGCGCAACCAGGGCGCTACGCGCCGCTCACGACCCAAAATTTCGTTCGGCGCTCCTCCTTCGCTTACTTCCTCGCGAAGTCTTGGGCCGCTCCCGGTTCCCCAAGTTGCACTCCGGCCCCTCCAACCCAGCGGCGGCTACCCTATCAGAACGAAGCCCAAATCCGACGGGCGCACACTCGGCCCGCCAGCCGCAGAAGGAGAAGGACCATGGAAAAGCTCACCATCCAAACCCCCGCCGACGTTCTCGGCGTCATCGGCCACACCCCGGGGTTTTGGCCCCGCGAAAGTCTGGTCTGCATCACTCGGGCCGAAAACCAGACCGGGGCCACACTCCGCGTTGACCTGCCGAAACCTGGCGACGAAACCAAGTACGCGCAGTCGGTCGCCGGCTATCTGGCCCACGACAAAAAGCAGACTTAAGTGTGGACAATGTACACACCCGCTTTGGCCGGACAAACAGATCCGGGGGCGACCCCGCCAACGACAAAAGGGCCTCAAGGAAGAGCCAGTCGTCCGTGTCGCGCCCAGTCATGTTGTTGCCGTAACGGTGAACCATGAACAGGTGTAGGCCACCCCGGGCCCAACCCGACAGAACCGGAACGAGGAACCCCATAACCCCAGCACAGAGCAGGCGGAGCGCCCACCAGCCAGGGCACTGAGCCCCGTCACCCACACACCTGAACAGGCCACCGCGGCAGCCAGGCCAAAGCCCGCGAACCCAGCGTCAGAGGGACGCCACCACAAGCTTTGTACACACGTTAAAGCAAAACCCCTCTGACGAGGGAAAACACGTGCCCGAGGTGGGACTCGAACCGGTTTCCAGCCCCTGCAAACACTGGGATCCCCCGGAAACATGCGGAATCCGGCCCGATCCGACCCCAGTACGACCCAGTCCGAAGACCAAAGTGTGGACAATGTACACACGCGAATTTCATCGT
Organism: Arthrobacter sp. ok909; assembly: GCF_900104405.1. Taxonomy (NCBI): domain Bacteria; kingdom Bacillati; phylum Actinomycetota; class Actinomycetes; order Micrococcales; family Micrococcaceae; genus Arthrobacter; species Arthrobacter sp. ok909. Next base: position 50,152 of record NZ_FNJS01000022.1, read on the forward strand.
TCCAATGCACTGCACCAGCGCACCGCATCCCACTTCAGAGGGATGCGGTTCTTCTTTGTCATGACGCATTTTGCTCAGCCGGAAGAACTTCTGCGCCTTCAGACTCCGAGAATGTCGGGACGCCACAAAAGGGACACACACCGGTCCAACCTCGCGGCCAGCTTCCCGGATCTTCATGGCCGCCGCCACCTCCTGTTAGTCATTTCATCACCCCGACCGGCACAGACTCACATGACGTGGGCAGAAATCCACCCAACCGGCAAGCCCACGAACCCGGCGTCTAGCTAGCGCCTGACCAGATGCGTGGCAATCAGCCCGGCGCTGATCTCAAGTGAGACATCGCCCGCGGCCACCCCCACGACGAGATCAAATGCCGCATCAGTGGTGAAGTCATGCCGGTAGCCATTGATCCAGAGCATCAGAACCATGAGCGTCCACGCCGTGCGCTTGTTACCGTCGATCAGCGGGTGGAACCGCGCCACCGACTCCAACAGGGCTGCTGCCTTCATCGACAGCTGCGGATAGGCTTCCGTGCCCAAGACCGTTGTTGCCGGCCGCGCCAAAGCCGAGGCCAAGAGCCCGATGTCACGGATATGGAACCCGTACCGGTCAACCACCTGCAGCGCATCTTCGATTTCGAGGTACGCGGTCACGCATCCTCAAGGCGGGTGAGGAGCTCCGCATCATGGCTCATGACGAAATCCAGGCCCTCGCCGATGTCACGGCTGCGCCTGTGACGCTGCAGCACAAGCTCTGCACCCTGGAGCAGCAACGCAGACTTGGATGTATGCTCCTCGGCAGCGAGCTGATCTAGACGCCGATCCAAGTCTTCGGGAACACGCAGATTCATAGCCATACACCCATGGTACCAAATCAGTACCATCCTACCCTTGGCAATCAAGTCACTCTGCAAAGCACTGAACTGCGGACTGCCCGCCGGACAAGACTTCCGTCCCGACGCTCCCAGTGCCGCCAGCATCGAAAGCGTCACATGGAAGATGGGCAAAACGCCCGGCCCCACTCCCCTGCACGTCAGCCCGGCGCACCTTCACCTGGCTCTGCCAAGAACTGATAGAGCCTATTACCTAAAACTGAAATCCGAACGGGGTACCCTCCGGGCCCGGTGGGCCTATCAGGTTGACACAGTCAACTGGGGCGCTGCCGGTGTCTTCCGCGCAACCAATGTTGGCCGCACCACGGTATTCACTGCCTCGCTTCGGCCACCAATTCGCTCCAACAGAAGGCGTCCTGCCGCAGCGCCCATGTCGAGGCCTGATTGATCGACCGTGGTGATGGAGATCGGCGCCAGCGATGTCGTGAAAATGTTGTCGAAGCCGGCCACCGAGAGTTCGTCCGGAACACGGATGCCTGCGTTCCATAATGCGGTGAGCCCACATACGACCCAAACCGAAGCCCAAAATGTGCACAATGTACACACCTTGAAGGTGGCCAGTTCACAGCCTGGCAGCCTCCAGGCGCACACGAGAGCTGAACTGGTCCCCGAATGTCAGAACTGAATTCCCAACTATCGGGGAACCTGCGCAAATGGTGTGCTGGCGGTTCGCCATCCGATACAAGCAACTGATAGCGGACGTTACGCAAACCTAGGACTCAGAAGGGGCTCCCGGGGTCGAGTGCGAACCCGGTCGTGCTTCGCCAGGGCAAGCAGGAATGGGACTCCAGACGATAAGTTAAGTTCCCGATTGATTGTCTTAGGCAATTACCTTGGTCAAGGTTCTTTGCGGCCGGGTTGTCCCGATGGTGTCTCGACAATGTGGACCGGAGCGTCGGCACGTCGGAACGTACACGAATGACAGCCGCCATGTTGGATTGTCGGGATCCGACCCTGCTACAGGGGACGTTGATCACTAGCAATCGGTACTCGGTGTGGGTGTTATGGCCTCCTAGCGGCACTTTAGCCGGACTCAATGCGGTCAACCCCAGGAGTTATCGAGATCTCCGGTACTAGCGTTTGGTGGGAAAGAAGTCGCCTTCAGCATGGTGTCCCCCGCCAGCGCACTTCGCGGGCACGGTCCGGGGCGGCGGTGCTGCGCTAGGGTCCTTTCCATCAGCGCGAGCAATCTCTGTCAATCTTCCGGGCCCACGATGTTCAAATTTTTGGAACCAAAATGGCCGTCTAACGCGGGGCCGTTTTGATGCTCGAGTGCACCTTGCCCGGTGGGGCCTGTCAGGATCGTGCAATTCGCACCCCGGCGCGCGGAGCCGCATGTATATCGTGATTTTCCACACAGCGGATCTAGTAGAGCTATGAGGAGAAACACATGCCGAACTACAGGGTGTCGATGGACATTGGGGGAACGTTCACGGACATTGTGGCGTACGACCAGCAGTCCGGAACTTATGAGGCCACGAAGGCATCCACCACGCCGGGCAACCTGAGCGCCGGTGTCATCGCCGGACTCGAATCGATTGTCACCGACCTGTCCGACATCGAGTTCCTGGTCCACGGCACGACCCAAGGCCTGAACGCGTTCCTTGAACGCCGCGGTGTGCCCGTACTGCTGCTGGCCACCGCAGGAGTGGAGGACACTTACCACATCGCCCGCGGCCCCCGGCTGGAGCTCTACAACGCTCAGTACCGCAAGCCGGAGCCGCTGGTTGAGCGGAAAGATGTCATCGGAGTCGGAGGTCGGCTCGACGGCCAGGGCAACGAGATCCGGCCGCTCGACGAGGTGGCCGTCCGGCAGGCGGCGCGCCGCGCAGTGGACGAGGGATACGGCGCCGTTGCCGTCGCTTTCCTCTTCAGCTACAAGAACCCCACGCACGAACTCCGTGCCCGCGAAATCCTGCTCGAGGAACTGGGTGAAGACTTTACCGTCTCCCTGTCACACGAAGCAGCCAAGGAATGGCGCGAATACGAGCGAACCTCGTCGGCCGTCGTCGAGGCCTACACCGGCCCGGTGGTCCGCAACTACCTCCTGGATCTGGAAGAGAAACTAGCGGACCGCGGCGTAGAGGCCCCGCTGCACATCATGCAGTCCTCCGGCGGCGTCCTCACAGCCGAGTCGGCCCGCAAGCGCCCGCTGCAGACCCTGCTCTCCGGCCCCGTCGGCGGCGCAATGGGTGACGTCGAACTGGCCGGCGTCTCCGGTAACCGCAACCTCATCGGCGTGGATATGGGGGGGACCTCCTTCGACGTCTCCCTGGTGGTTGACGGCAAGCCCGACGTCTCCACGGAGGCGCACCTCGAAGGCCTGCCGATGCTCATGAGCGTCGTCAACATCCACACCGTGGGCGCCGGCGGCGGCTCGGTGGCCTGGCTCGAAGCCGGCGGGCTCCGTGTCGGTCCGCGCTCGGCCGGAGCCACCCCGGGACCCGCTTGTTACGGCCGCGGCGGCACCGAGCCTACCGTCACCGACGCCAACCTCGTGCTGGGCCGTGTCGACCCCGACTGGTTTGCCGGCGGCCAGGTCGCCCTGGACCGGGAGGCGGCCATCACCGCGCTGAAGACGGTGGGCGACCAGCTTGGCCTGGACCCCATCGCCATGGCCGAAGGCATCTGCGACGTCGCCAACTCCCAGATGGCGCAGGCCATCCGCACCATCACCATCTCCCGGGGCATCGAACCCCGCGACTTCGCCCTCGTGGCCTTCGGCGGCGCCGGCCCCATGCACGCTGTTTTTCTTGCCAAGGAACTGGGCATCCCGGAAACCGTCGTTCCCCGGTTCCCCGGCGCATTCTCGGCCTGGGGGATGCTGCAAACCAACATCCGCAAGGACTTTTCCGAGCCGTATTTCTACCTTGACGAGGACATCGATCCGGCAGACATGGCCCGCGTCCTGCGGTCCATGGAAGTCGAAGGCCTCAGCTCGTTGGTCTCGGAGGGCGTTCCGGAGGAAAGCCGCCGTACCACCGCCTCGGTAGACGTCCGCTACCAGTCGCAGGAATTCTCGCTGAATGTACCACTGACCTCTGCCGAGGAACCGGAGTCCCCTGATTTTGTCGCCAACCTCGCGGTCCGCTTCTCGGCCATGTACCACGAACGCTACGGCCACTCCAACCACGGCGCGCCCATCGAGATCGTCGCGCTGCGGACGCAGGCCGTCGGGGACCTGGGCCGGCTGGAAGCGCCGCTCTTCGCCCCGGCCCTGAGCTCAGAATTCAAGCACGAAATCCGCCGAGTGGTCTTCGACCACGTCGAACACGACACCACGGTGGTCCGCCGAGACGACCTGGCCGCCGGCCACAAGTTCGAAGGTCCGGCCATCATCGTGGAGCAAACCGCCACGACCGTGGTGCCACCAGGGTTCGACGTCACAGTCGACGAATTCGGCTCACTGGTCATCCGCACCCAAGACGTCGAAGGAAACTGAGGTACCGATCATGACAATCGAAGCAGTCAAAACCCTTGATCCCGTGACCGTGGAAATCATCCGCAACGCGCTCACCAGCGCCGCGGACGACATGAACGCCACGCTGATCCGCTCGGCTTATTCCCCCATCCTCTACGAAGGGGGGGACTGTGTGGTGGCCCTTCTGGACACCGAGCACCGCGTGCTGGGACAGTCCGCCGGCCTGCCGCTGTTCCTGGGCAACCTGGAAACCTGCTCCATTGCCGTGGAGGAGCTTTACGGCCGGGAGGTCTGGAAGGAGGGGGACGTGTGGATCCTCAATGATTCCTACTTGGGCGGAACCCACCTGAACGACGTCACCATTTTCGCTCCGATTTTCGACGCCGGCACGGTAGTCGGCTTCGCCGCTACCCGTGCGCACTGGATGGACATGGGATCCAAGGACGTAGGCGGCTCCATGGATGCCACCGACATCTTCCAGGAAGGCTTCCGCATGGGCCCGGTCAAGCTGATGGAGGCCGGGGTCGAAACGTCCGTCGTGGACCTGATCCGCACCAATGTGCGCTTCCCCTACCAGACCATCGGAGACATGCACGCGATGATCGCCGCCCTTCGGATGGGAACCACCCGGATGAAGGAGCTTGTGGGCCGATACGGCATGGACCAGTTGGACGCAGCCCGTGACGAAATCTTCCGCCAGACCGAGGAAATCGAGCGCGAAACCGTCCGAGCCATCCCCGACGGCGTCTACGAAGCCGAGGGAGTGCTGGACAACGACGGGATCAACCTGGACTCCCCCATTCCCATCAAGCTGAAGATCACCGTCGACGGCGACACCGTCGACTTCGACGTCACCGAATCGGCGGACCAGACCATGGGACCCGTCAACTGCGGCGCAGCCCAGGCCGTCTCGGCCCTGCGGGTGGGCTACAAGCTGCTGATCAGCCCGGACTCCAACTCCAACGGCGGATCCTTCCGGCCCATGACTACGCAGGTGCGCTCCGGTTCAGTTCTTGGCGCCGTCGCACCGGCACCCTGCCAGTGGTACTTCTCCCACCTTGGCCTGCTGATCGACCTTGTCTCCAAGGCCATGGCCCCTGCGATGCCCGAACGCGTTGCAAGCGCCAGCCACGGTGACTCGATGATCATCACAGCGGCCGGCTTCGACCCCCGCTTCGGCCGGAACTTCGTCAGCATGGAGGCCACCCTCGGCGGCTGGGGCGCCTGGCAGGGCACCGACGGCGAGTCCGCCATGATCAACAACGTCAATGGCTCCCTCAAGGACCTGCCCATCGAGATGATGGAAACCCGCTACCCGCTCCGCATCAACGAATACTCCATCCGCCCCAACTCCGGCGGCCCCGGCCAGTGGCGCGGCGGCAACGGCGTGGTGCGTGAATACGAGTTCCTGGCCGACTGCGTCGTCGGGCTCTGGTTCGAAAGGTCAAAGACCCCGGCGTGGGGTCTCTTCGGCGGTTCGGATGCGCAGGGCCCCGAAGTTGTCATCAACCCCGGCCGTAGCGACGAAGTCCGCACCTTGAAGGCCAATGCCCGGAAGGTCAAGGCCGGCGACATAGTTCGCCTCGCCGTCGGAGGCGGTGGCGGCTTCGGAGATGTCTCCAAGCGCTCCCGCGAGGACATCACCAACGACATCGTCAACGGTTTCATCACCGAGGACTTTGCCAGGACGCACTACGGATACTAAGCACCCACCACCAGATTCCCAACAAAAAGGATTGCCCGTGAAATACCTCAAGCGATCAGCCACAGCTGTCACTCTCGCTAGCCTCGCCCTGCTGACCTCAGCCTGCACCCCGCCCACGCAAGCCGCCTCAGGACCAACGTCCGCTGCCGATGCCAGCAAGCAGCTCAAGGTAGGGTTCTTCGGTTTCGCCAAATCCAACGGCTTCGCCCAGGGGACCTTCCTCGGCGTCGAGCAGGCGGCGAAGGCCAACAATGCCACGGCCACCTTTGTTGACCCCAACTTCAACGCACAGACCCAGGTCCAGCAGATTCAGGACGCCGTCACCTCCAAGCAGTTCGAGGTGATCGTGGTCCAGGCCAACGACAACCAGGCGCTCATCGCGCCCCTGCAGCAGGCCGTACAGGCCGGCATCACGGTCGTTGTGGAGTTCTCGGTCATCGGACCGAAGTTCGACACCATCCAGCCGCAGATTCCTGGTGCCATCAGCATCGTCGACCTCCCGACCAGTAACGGAAAAATCTTGGGCGAGATGGGCAAGGAAGCCTGCGCCACCGTTCCCGGGGACACCTGCAAGGTTGCCTACCTGGAGGGATTCAAGTCCCTCCCGCTGGATAACGCCCGGACCGATGCCGTGAAGGCGGAGCTGGCCACGGATCCCAGGATCAAGCTGGTGGCCAGTGTGGAAGGCGGCTACACCCAGGACAGCGGCCGCCAAGCGTTCCAGAACGTTTCCCAGGCCAACCCCGATGTCGACGTCGTAATCGGCGCGTCCCAGGCGATCACCGGGGCGGCGGCTGCGGCCGGCGGCAGCGACATTAAGTTCATCGGCAACGGCTCGTCCAAATCCAACGTTGAGGCCGTCCGGTCCGGCAAATGGTTCTCCATTTACGTCAGCGACGTCGTGGCCAATGGTGCCAAGGCCACCGAGCTCGGCCTCGCCAAAGCCCGGGGAGAGCAGTTCGAGACGGCAGTGGACGAGGCGGCCCTGGCTCCGAACCAGGGCAAGGGAACCAAGCAGGCGCTGGACGCCGCTAACTACGTCTCGAAGTACTCCGACTAGGCCCTGCCTGGCACACCCATGGGACCCCGGGCCGGAGCGCTCCTGCTCCGGCCCGGGAAACCCCGTACGAAAGTCCCCTTCCATCCCCGGAGGTCACGATGGCTACACAGCAGTTGGAAACACCAGAGCATGTCCGTGCGGACAGGGCCCCGGAGATCACAGTCTCCGGCATCGGCAAGCGGTACGGTTCCAGCACCGTCTTGCAGGACGTCACCCTGTCCGTTGCCCCGGGGGAAATCCACGGCATCATGGGGGAAAACGGCGCCGGGAAGAGCACGCTGCTGAAAATCCTTGGCGGGGCCATCGTGGCCGATGCCGGCACCGTGTCGTTGAACGGGCGCCCGGCCAGGATCACCGCCCCGCGGGACTCGATCGCCCACGGCATTTCCCTGATCTCCCAGGAACTGGCGCTCATTCCGGGGCTCTCAGTGCTGGAAAATGTCTTCCTGGGCCGGTGGTCCAACACGGGGAGCCTCCTTCGTTCCCGGAAGGACGCCGCCCACTTTGCCCGGCTGCTGGACGAGACAGGTTTCGACCTGGACCCGAGGGCAATTGTCGGGACCCTGCCCATCGGCCAGGCGCAGCAGGTGGAAATCCTCAAGGCCCTGGCCCGCGGAGCCAAGGTGCTGTGCATGGACGAGCCAACGGCGGTCCTGAACGAAGCAGAGAAAGCGCAACTGCTGCAGGTAATCAGGAATCTGGCCCTCAACGGCACCACCGTCATCCTCGTTTCCCACTACCTGGAAGAGGTCCTGGGGCTCGTTGACCGGGTGACGGTCCTGCGCGATGGGCGGCACATCGTCACCGAAGACGCGGCGGGACACACGCCTGAATCGCTTGTCGGCTTGATGGTGGGCCGGGAAATCGACTTCCTCATCCCCGAAATCCCCCCGGTCCCGGCCGGTGCCAAGACGGTATTCGAGGCGGTCGGCCTGACCAGCACGAAGGTCAAGGATGTCTCCTTCACGGTACGGGCCGGCGAGATCCTCGGCCTTGCCGGTCTGGTCGGCAGCGGCCGCAGTGAGACCCTGTTGGCCGCTTTCGGCGCCGACCGGGTCACCGCCGGGTATGTGGAGATCAACGGACGCCGTACCCGGCCCAATTCCATCCAGGACGCGATCAGGGCCGGTATCGCGCTCGTGCCGGAATCCCGGAAAGAGCAGGGCCTCGTCATGTCCCGGCCGGCCCCCGAGAACATCGCCCTTGCGACGCTCTCAGACCGGTCGTTGTTCGGCTTCGTCCGAGTCGGCCGGGAAAAGGCCGTAGTTTCCAGTATCAGCCAGTCCGTTGATATCCGTGGCGTACGTCAAGGGCCCATTGCGGATCTCTCCGGAGGCAACCAGCAGAAGGCGCTCTTTGCCAAATGGCTGCTCAACCCTCCGGCGGTGCTGATGGTGGATGAGCCGACCCGTGGCGTCGATATTGCCGCCAAGGCGCTCATCCACGGCCTGATCGTCGAACTCGCAGCAAAGGGCACGGCCGTGATAGTCGTGAGCTCCGAACTGGAGGAAGTCATCGGCCTCTCCCACCGTATCCATGTCATGAGGCAAGGCCGCATCGTCGCTGAATTCGACCGGAATGCCTCCCGCGATGAAGTCATGACTTCCGCTTTTCTGAAATAGGTGAATCAATGACCACAGCTTCCGTTGCCGCCTCCAAGCCGGTAGAGAAAAAATTCAAGATTAACGTCAAGGACTTCGGGATCCTTTTCGGCCTGATCGCGATCATGCTGTTCCTGACCCTGAATACCGGAACGTTCCTCACGGGCCGCAATTTCATCAACCTCTTCGACCAGGCGGCCATCGTGGGCCTGCTCGCCGCGGCCGCCACGTTGTGCATCATCAGCGGTGTCTTCGACCTGTCGTCGACGGCCACCCTGGCCGTTTCCGCCATTGCTGGGGTCATGATCACGCAACACTTTGGTGTGGCGGCCGGGTTTATCGGGGCCCTGCTGGTCGGTGCAGCGTTGGGCACCGTAACCGGCCTGATCGTGGTGTGCACGAAGGTCAACTCGTTCATAGGGACGCTCGCGGTCAGCATTATTTACCGCGGGCTGGCCATCGTGATCACGGGCGGCGCCATCGTCGCACCGTTGCCCGAGCAGCTTTTTGCCTTCCAGACCTGGACCTGGCCCAGCCTCTTCGGCCTCACCGCGGGCTCGGTCCTGATGCTTGCCATGACGGCTGTGCTGGGCATCGTCTTATGGCGGACCACCTTCGGGCGCCGGATTTATGCGGTGGGCGGCAACCTGCAGGCGGCGCGGCTGAGCGGTATCCGTACCGGCACCATCCACGTTGCGGTCTTCGCCATCAGTGGCCTGTGCTCCGCGATGGCCGGCATGATCCTGGCTTCCCGCGCCGGTTCGGCCCAGCCGGCCATGGCGATCGGCGTCGAACTAACGGCCATTGCCGCAGTAGTGATCGGTGGCACCAGCATCCTCGGCGGACAGGGTGCAATGTGGCGTGCGTTCGCGGGGGTCATGATCCTGACGGTCATCAGCAACGGCTTCAACCTGCTTCACTGGGACACCACGTACCAGCAGGTAGTCACGGGTGTCCTCATCTTGGTGGCCGTGGCCGCCGACGGATTGTTCTTCCGCAAGGCGGTGAGATGAGGGCCCATAGTGGACCCTATATATATGGAAACGATTCACTGGCCGCCAGGCCGCGTGCAGCAGGAAGTTGAAGAGTGCGGATAGGACTGCGGCTGCAGGAGAACAGCTGCCGAAGCATTGTGCTGGACGGCCGGACCATCGTCTCGGCGGCCCGCGAGATCCAAGCCGGCAGCCTGGCCGAAGCGCTGGACTCGGCGCTGTCCGGGCTCAGCCGGGAGTTCGGGTCCGGCGTAAGGGACATCACGGCCGACGTCGGACATGTCCTCGCCACGCGGAAGCTGGCCGACGTCGTCGCCGTCCACATTTCGCCCCGCCCGCCGGCGGATGTGTTTCACGCAGCCAGGCTGCCGGCCCATGTCGAACCGGCGGTCAGCCGAACCGTCCACGTCTGCGGCGGCCACGATATGCGCGGCCGTCCCCTTGCCCAGCTGGACCTAGAGGCCTTCCTGACGGTGCTTCCCAGCATCCTGTCCGGAAATGTGCGGAACGTGGCCATCACCTCCGTCGGTTCCACAGCCTCCACGGATCACGAAACCCGCATCGCCGACGCCATTCTTTCCAATGACAGCGAAATGCGGATCAGCATCTCCAGCGATTTCTATTCCAGCGTCTTTCGGGACCGCGACTATACGACCGTCCTGAACACCGCGCTCATGGCGACGGGCGAAGAGCTGGCCGCTCTTCTGGATGCGGCTGGCCGGCGCCACTTCCCGGCCGCCACCTTATCCTTTGCCAGGAACGACGGCGGCCGGGCTCCCCTTCCAAGGCTGGCCGTGGCACCCGTCCACGGGCTCCGGCCCGAACCGGCCTCGGCAATCCTCGGTGCGGCCACCCTCGCCCGCGTCCCCAACGGCGAAGTTGTCATCTGCACCGATTCCGGCGTCAGCGCGGGCCACATCCGGGACGGGCTTCCTGCTGCAAACAGCCTTATCCGCCAAGGGTATGAGGCGAGCCTGGCCAGCAACGCTGCAGTTGTCGAGTCATACACGGCCAACCACCTGATCCGCCCCGACGTCACCTCAGTGATTGCCGATCTCCGTACAGAGCAGGCAACCCCCCTTCCTTTCGGACTCGTTCCGACCCTGCCCTCGGCCCAGGACGTTGCGCTCGTGGGTTCTGCCGCTGCACCTCTGACTTCTTGGATCGACAGACTCGAGACCATCAGCGGACGGACAGATCTAGCGGCCGTGCAGCACCGTGCCGAGGAGGATGCCCAGTCGGCAGTCGTGCAGCTGGGCGCTAATCCGGGCGAGATCCACATCATCGAATCGAACGTCTTTGCCATGCCTTACGGGAATCCGGGAATCGTCAGGATCCGCGTGCAGGCCGCTGGCGAGACTTCCAGTAACAAGGAGAGGTTTCTGGCTGCAGAAGCACGGTGCGCCGCACCATGAGCACCCAACTCACGGCGGACGATGTCCGACACCTCCGGACAGGGGCGCACTTTCTGGCCTGCGCCATAGACCCGACGGCCATCCACGTCTACACGGACATGGTTCTGCGGGCCATGGAGCACCAGTCCTTGGAACTCACAACCGTCGACGAGCTCGCCTCTGACGACCTGGTTGTTGCGGTCGGAATGGTGACACAGGGCCTGTTCATAGCCGACATGCCTCCGGTGGGTGATGAGTTCCTTGGCTGCATCAAGGCCATGGAAGCCAGCCTCGGCCGGAGGGTCCGGGCAATCTATCCACTCGCTGCTGCCAACATCAACGGAATGATTCCGCTGATGGTCGGGCTACAGTCCACGCTGCCCGTGATCGATTCGGACCCGATGGGCCGGGTCTTTCCCCTCATCAGCCAAACGACCCTGAACATCGGCCAGGTCCCCATCAGCCCAATCGCCATGATGGGAGTCACGGGAGAACGCGCGCTCGTGGAGGCCAACAATCCGCAACGTGCCGAGACACTAGTACGGGCGCTCGTTACCGAACTAGGCGGCTGGGCCGCCACCGCCATGTATCCATGCACCGCCGCACAGCTGAAGGCACACGGCGTCCACGGCTCCGTCAGCCGGATGATCCGGATAGGCCAGATCCAGGACGCGGAAACGTCGGTGGAGAGAAAGTTCCTGATGCTTGCGGAACTTTTGGACGCCACGCGCGTCGCCCGCGCCCGCGTGAGCCATATCGAAGGCCTTTCCCGTCCCACCGACCTCGGGCTGCCTGCACAACCGTCAAGCGTGACACTTGAAGACGAAAGCACCGGCCAGATCATTCGGCTAGAGATCCAGAATGAGATTCTGCTGGTTTTGGTGGACGGGGCCATCGCGGCAGCGGTCCCCGACATGGTGACCCTGCTGAACTCCGAGCACGGCACGGTGGTTACCCTCGACGACGTGCGCGTAGGCAACGTCGTGGACGTCCTGACGTACCCAGCCGCAGCCCAGTGGTACTCGCAGGCCGGACTTGACCTCGCAGAACCAACGGCTTTTGGCATTCCCCTCCGGCACCCAAGGCGGAGCCATGCATAGGTCGAAAAGCGTCACCCGACTGGACATTGCCGGGCTCCTAGCCCATGGATCCCTCCGAGGCACGACGCCGCTATATCTCACTCCGTCCAGTGCGACAGTTGAAAATGTGGTTCTGGTCTCACAGCTTGAGGCCATCCAGCGCGTGCGGCCGAACACGGTCGTCGTACTCTCCCCCGGAATGGGAGCTGGCGGCTGGCTGGTGTCAGCGGCACTACGGCACTCATGGGAGCGGCGGGCCAGCGCCGTCGTCGTTGCCGGAAGCACTTACTCCAATGCCGTGATCGGTTTGGCCGAGCGGCTTGGCATCACCCTGCTTGCCTCCGACGACGACCCGGCCGGCGTCGCCTTGGCCATGGCCGCTGAAATCGGCGCCGCCTTGTCGGTCGTTGATGCAGAGCTGGCCCGGTTCGCGCGTGCGGTTGCAAAGGACACCTCCCTAGGGGAAGTGCTCAAGACCATTTCCAACGAACTGGACGGAGTGGGCATTTCGGTGGAGTACGACGGTGTCATCCTGGCCTCCGCCGGGGTTGCCCCCCGAGAGGCCGCCGAAGTCATCACAGTGGACATACGCCGCGGCAACGGCGCCATCCGCTCCACTCTGACAGCCCGCGTGCCCGCGTCCGGTGTCCACAACCTGCAGCTTGTTCGTTCTATCCTCGAGGTCGCCAGCCCCTCGGTCAAAGCTGCCTGGCTGTTAGGCGACTTCCTCGAGGCCTCGCGCGCCGTCCCGACTGCGGCACTCACCGGACTGGACCTACACCCCGGTTCCTCCGGAAGCGCCTTCGCAGACGAACACCGGCACCTGCTGACCCAGCTGGGCTGGCGGCCGGAGGATAAGTACGTGGCCCTGTGGATCCGGGGCCGAGCTCCGCACGAGCCTCGCTCAGAGCTTACGGCCGTGCTGCGCCTGCTCTGGCGGAAGGCGGCGTCACGCAGCCCGCTGGCCGAGGTCGACGGTGGCTGGCTTGCACTCGTTCCGGTTCAACACGGGGTCGCCGCGGCGCAGCTGGAAGGCCGGATCAGGACACGGCTCGCGGAGGCTCTTGCCGAGCTTGGCCTGGTTGCCGGGCTGTCGGCCTGGCATGAAGATCCACCCGTACTTGCAGCCATCGTGCGCGAGGCTCACCTGGCTGCTGAATCCGCATGGCCAGCGGGACCAGGCACCGTCCTGTCCTTCGCCAACCTCGGCGTCGCGGCGGCAACCACTTTCATCGACCCGGACGCCGTCGGGCTCATCGCCGAGTTGACCCTGCCGCGGCTGATGGCCAGCGCCGACAGGGACATGATCATCGCGGCCGTGGCCTCCTTCCTGGACCATCACGGCTCTGTCAGCCTGGCCGCAAAGTCCCTCGGCCTGCACCGGAACACCCTGCAGGGCAGGCTCAACCGGGCCCGTGAACTGGGTGTCCCGCTCGACACTCCGGCTCAGCTGCTGTCCGTCCACCTGATCCTCCATGTGCTTCAGGGCGCGCCGGGCCTAACAACTCCCCAAGATCCCATCGCAACAAGAAAGGACTCCCATGAGTTCCCAGTTTGAATCCTTTGACGCCGTGCATGCCAATGCTAAAGACACGGTCGGTGTCACGCTCTTCACCGCCTCCGTCATTGCCGACGGCGGCACCAGCATGGCACGCATCTTCACCACCCACCCCGATGTCTACCCCGTGGGAGGCAAGAAAACCCTCGCCGGGGACACCAACCCGGTGTGGCTGGAACAGGTCCTCAAGGGACAGCAGCCGTTCCTGGGCGCTGACACCGATGCTGTCCGGGCCTTCTTCTTTGACTCGGCAACCATTGAGTCCCTGGGATGCGGGGCGATCGTCAACGTTCCGGTGGTGAGCAACGGCGAGACCATCGGATCAATGAACTTCCTCGCACCCGAGGGCAGCTATGACCAGAAGTCGGTGGACGCTGCCACGAAGATCGCGGAGCGCTCCGTTCAGCTGCTCGAAAAAGCACTCGCTGCTACCAACTAGTGCCGTCGCGGTCGGGCGCCGCTTCGGGGCCCGACCGCGAAGGTCAACAGGAAGGAAACCTCCCACGTGACAATCCATGCCGCAGGGACCCTCACTATTCAAAACGCCCTGATTTTCGACGGCGAGTCCCCGGACCTGTTCGAGGGCTCCATCACGGTCAGCGAAGGCCGGATCACCGCCGTGGGCCAAGACGCCGAACCAGCCTCCACCGTCGTGGACGCCGGCGGTCGGACAGTGATTCCCGGGCTTATCGACGCCCACTTCCACGCCTACGCTCTCAGCCTGACCTCGGTCAAGAACGAGACAGGGCCGCTGAGCTATTCCGCCCTGGCCGGCGCGCGTCGCCTCGAGGCCGCCCTTGTCCGCGGTTTCACTTCTGTTCGCGACGTGGCCGGTGGCGATATCGGTCTTGCGAATGCCATCGAAGAAGGCCTGTACCCTGGCCCACGCTACTTCTTCACCGGCCCCGCCCTGAGTCAGACGGGCGGCCACGGAGATATCCGCGCGGCCAATGACGGGAGCTGTTTTCACGGGGGCCATATGTGCGAAGTGGTGGACGGCGCCGATGACCTGCTGCGCGCGGTGCGTCACCGGTTCCGCACCGGGGCCACCGCAATCAAGCTCATGACCTCCGGAGGGGTCATTTCGCCCGTCGACCCTATACGGGTCCCCCAGTACAGCGCGGCGGAAATCCGCGTTGTGACCGAGGAGGCATCCCGGAGAGGCAGCTACGCCACGGCCCATGCTTACTCACCCGAAGCCATCCGCCATTCCGTGCTGAACGGGGTCCGCTGCATCGAACACGGCAACCTGCTCGATACCGCCACCGCCAAGCTGATGGCAGACAATGACGTCTACCTCGTCCCCACACTGGTGACTTACGATGCGATGGACCGGCGCGGTGTAGAAATCGGCCTAACCCAGGCGGGGGCGGCCAAGAACTTGGAAGTCCTCCGGGCTGGCAGGAACGCAGTCGGGCTGGCCCGGGACGCCGGGGTCCGGATCGGATTCGGGACGGACCTTATGGGTGAACTGGAGGACGAGCAGCTGGCCGGACTCCGCCTGCAATGTGAAGTGCTCGGGGTGTACGAAGCACTCCGATCGGCGACGTCAACCAACGCTGCCCTGCTGCGACGTGATGACTTGGGACGGATAGCAGAGGGTGCTTGTGCCGACCTCATAGTGCTCGACGGAAATCCGTTCGAGGAACCCTCAATCCTCTGGAACGAGAGCCGGCCCCGCACCGTCATCAAGGACGGTCAGATCTTTGCCCCGGGGGATCTGACCACCTTCACTCCGCCCCAGGATATGAATCCTGCTCCCGGCAGATGAAGAACATGGCGAATACCCGGAAGTCAGCTACCGGACGACGAATGGAGGTGCGACCACCAGCCTCCCCCGTTCCGATTCCTGAGACGACGAATCGTCCGTCGTCGCGGAACAACCTCACGTCGCCTGGCCGGATACACCGTCGATGAGATCCTGGGCGAGCATCGCGTCGGCTACTTTCACGAAGCCGCCAATGTTCGCTCCCAGCACGTAGTTTCCCGGGTCCCCGTACTCGTCCGCGGTGGCAGCGCAGCGGTCCGGGATCCCGACCATGATCTCCGTGAGCCGTTCCTCGGTGTGCGCGAACGACCAGGGGTCGCGGCCGGCGTTCTGCTGCATTTCCAGCGCGGACGTCGCCACGCCTCCGCGTTGGCGGCCTGGCGGGGAAGTCTGTCACTACCCGAGTCCGTGAGTGCTGTGCGGCCGATAGCGGATATTGCGGCGCTAGGTTGTCGAAGGGGCCATTGTCCGCGCTCCGAGACCAGACGCTAGAGGTTGATCGGGCTTCACCGTGGAAGTCACTGACCTGCCAGCTGTACGCCCGCCCCGATCCTGCACCCCGCCGGACGCAAACAGGATCGGGCAAGAGTGTCGGCGCGTGCGGCGCGTTGAGCCGAAGAGTCTGATTAATGCGCGACCTTCCACTGTTTTCACGGCCATTTGTGGCCCGCACCCGATGTCCAAAACCGTGCACGCAGCAAAGGGCCTCCCATGTTGCGAGGACGGGAGGCCCCTTGCGGTTTGGGGTGTCAGTGGGCCGCCGCGGTTAGCCGGCGTAGGGGTCGGCGATGCCGATGTACTGGGTGTAGAGGTATTCCTCGATGCCCTCGAGTCCGCCTTCGCGGCCCAGGCCGGACTGCTTGATGCCGCCGAACGGGGCGGCCGCGTTGGAGACGACGCCGGCGTTCAGGCCGAGCATGCCGGTTTCGAGGCGTTCGCCCATCCGGATTCCGCGGTTGAGGTCTCTCGTGAAGACGTAGGCTACGAGGCCGTATTCGGTGTTGTTCGCGAGCCGGACTGCCTCGTCCTCGGTGTCGAAGGTGATGATCGGGGCGACGGGGCCGAAGATTTCCTCGGACAGGATCCGGGTGCCCTCGCGCACGTCGAGGAGAAGGGTGGGTTCGTAGAAGTATCCCGGGCCCTCCACGGCGGAACCGCCCATGATGAGGACAGCACCATCACTCACGGCGTCGGTGACGAGTTCGTGGACCTTGTCCCGGCTCTTCGCATCGATCAGCGGACCGACCTTGGATTCGGCCTCGGTGCCCCGGGCGGTGGTCATGTCGGCCATCTTCGCGGCGAACTTCTTCGCGAACTCCTGGGCGACGGACTCGTGGACGATGAACCGGTTGGCCGCGGTGCAGGCCTCGCCCATGTTCCGCAGCTTCGCCAGCATGGCGCCGGCGACGGCGGCATCGACATCGGCGTCCTCGAACACCACGAACGGGGCGTTCCCGCCGAGTTCCATCGAGGTCCGCAGGACCGTCTCGGAGGCGTCGGCGAGCAGCCGGCGGCCGACCTCCGTGGAGCCGGTGAAGGAGAGCTTCCGCAGGCGCTGATCCTTGATCAGCGGCCCCGTCGTGGCGCCGGCCGTGGAGGTCGGGATGACGTTCAGGACACCGGCGGGCAGGCCGGCCTCGACCATCACGGCCGCGAACAGCTGGGAGGTCAGCGGGGTCAGGTTCGCGGACTTGAGCACCATGGTGCAGCCGGCGGCGACCGCGGGGGCGATCTTGCGGGTGGCCATGGCCAGCGGGAAGTTCCACGGCGTGATCAGCAGGCACGGGCCCACCGGCTTCTTGGTCACCAGCAGCCGGGACTTGCCGTCCGGGGAGACCGAGTAGCGGCCGAACGCGCGGACGGCTTCCTCGGAGAACCAGCGCAGGAATTCCGCGCCGTAGGTGACCTCGCCGCGGGCCTCGGCCAGCGGCTTGCCCATCTCCAGGGTCATCAGCAGCGCGAAGTCCTCGGCCCGCTCGGTGACGAGCTCGAAGGCGCGGCGCAGGATCTCCCCGCGTTCGCGGGCCGGGACCTTCGCCCAGGACTCCTGCGCGGCAGCGGCCGCGTCCAGGGCGGCCCTGCCGTCCTCGGGACCGGCATCGGCGATGCTCAGCAGCACCTTGCCAGTCGCGGGGTCCTCGACCTCAAAGGTCTTCCCGGACGCGGCCGGACGCCATTCGCCGTTGATCAGCAGGCCCGTCGGGACCGAGGCCAGCAGCGCGGCTTCACGCTGGGCGGTTATTGACATCGTTCTATCTCCAGGGGGTTTTAAGGAAGTCGTAGCGGCGTGCAGCCCGACCTTCAGCAGTTTGGTGCGGTCCGGCTGCCGGAGGCAGGGCATGAGGGGTTAAATCTGTGTGTCTTTCACCATTGAGGTGGCAGGGTCGGTGCCGACCCTCTTGGGTCGGCACCGACGCCTTAGGTGAGAATCGGCTAGGCTCGGACGCTTGTCTTGGTGCGGATCAGGTCCAGAGCCTGAACGAGGTATCCCTTGAAGACCGGGTAGTTCTCGCTCATCGGGAAGTGCCCGATGGCTTTCATCTCGATGAACTCTGCATCCGGGATCTGGCTGGCGGTGCGGGCTCCGTCTTCAGGGGTGGTGAGGTAGTCGTACTCGCCGGTCATCAGGACTACCGCGCATTTATCGGTCTGGATTTCGCCGAGTTTGCCGCGCAGATCGTGGTCCACCGAGTAGAAGTACAGGTCACCCTTGAACGCCTCGGAACCCTGGGTGTAGTAGAACCACGTTTTCCAGCGGTCCGCCTCAGGCGATTGCGGGGCCATGAGATCCCAGGTGCCGCTGCCGCACACCTGCGCGGCGTTGGCGTGGGGGTGCTGCCACCAGTCGAGGTAGAACCCCGGTGAGTAGTCCGCCCCCTCCACGGGGATGACGGCGTCGAACCTCTCCGGGAAGCGGTGGGCGAGCTGCAGCGCTATGTTGCCGCCGAAGGAGGATCCCATGAAGATGGGGTCGACCAGTTCTAGTGCATCGACGAGGGCGACGATGAAGTTGGCGTAGTGGTCCGCGCTGAGCTGGTACTCCTCGGTCCACCACTCGGTGTTTTCCGGCGGGTCTGATTTGCCGTGGCGGGGGAGGTCGTAGGCGATGACGCGGTAGTTGGCGGTGATCTCCGGGTCCTCCAGCAGGCCGCGCCATTGGTGGTTGTGGGCTCCTGCGGTGTGCTGGCAGACCAGGGGCTGGCCCTGGCCGTTTTCGAGGTAGAAAACCTTGTATTCGAGGCCGTCCACGTCGACGGTGACGTAGTGGCCGGTGACGGGGGAAATTTTGCTCATGTCAGGAACTCCTATGGTCTAGACGGGTGCGCCGGTGGAGCGCAGCAGTTCGATCTGGCGGGTGATGCAGCGCAGGTTCTGCATCAGGACCAGGACGTCGCCCTCCAGCTTCATGTCGCGCTGGAAAGTGGCGGCCCAGATGCCGTGGTACATGGGAGCCGGGACGGGCTTGCCGAATTCACCCCAGGTGTGGGCGCTGGCCCGGATGGCGAACTGGTAGGGCACCTCGATGGGTCCCGGGTCCACGGAAATCTGGGCGATGGTGCCCGACACAACCCGGACAACAAAAGTGTGCGCCTCCATGTCCAGCAGGTAGGAGCAGGTGAAGTACTTGCCGTGGGCCTGAATTTCCGGGTCCTGGTTGTTGGCCTCGGTGAAGCTCTGAACCCAGGATTCTACAGAAGGGGCACGTGTTGCGACCGTCATTTCGTTGTTCCTCTCATTGGTCTCGCGGAGGGTCGGGCTTCTCTGTCCGAGCCTCTTTAGCGGGGTTTCCGGAGTGCCTTTGCGGCTGTCTCCGATGGCAACCCTTCGCTGTTTCCATTGCAGCCCCCGTTGCCCCGAACGGTCCAATACCTGTCCCCTATCCACCGATAGCCTGAAACTATTGGACCCCGATTGTGGCGGAGCTTAGAGTTGAACGATGCAGCAGCCACAGCTTGACCTGCGCGTCCTGCAGTACTTCGTCGCCGTTGCGGAAGAGCTGCATTTCGGGCGAGCCGCTGCCCGACTTCACATCGCCCAGCCATCCCTCAGTGTCCAAATACGGAAGCTTGAACACTCTCTGGGCACTCCCCTGCTGATCCGGACCAGCCGCAGCGTCTCCCTGACCAGCGCGGGAGATGTTCTGCTGGGTGAAGCAAAACGCCTTATATCCGCGGCGCAGCGCGCCGTTTCGTTGACCCGGGAGGCTGCCAGCGGCGTGAGGGGCACCCTGATAGTCGGCTTTCAGGCCAACGCGGCTGCTGAACTGACGCCGCGGATCCTTGCCGCGTTCAAGAACAACCACCCGGAAATCCACGTCCAGATGAGGTCCTTCGATTTCGCAGACCCTACTGCCGGGCTTGCCGACGGAAGCGCTGACGTGGCATTTGTGCGGCCTCCGCTGCCGGCGGCTGACTGGCTCGCCATGGAGACACTGTTCATTGAGCCGCGGGTCCTCGTAGTTGCCAGCAGTTCCCGCTTTGCCGGGCTGTCCGAGGTCTCGGTGGAACAGGTCGTTGATGAGCCCTTCGTCGCCCGCAAGGCTCCGGATAAGTGGCGGGATTTCTGGCTCGCAACCCAGGCCCGCGGCGGGCAGCCGGTCCGTCTGGGCACTCAGGTAGCCACCGTCGACGAGTGTTTCGAAGCCATCATGGGTGAGCGGGGAATTGCGTTCACTCAAGCCTCCACCCAGCGTTTCTATGACCGTCCGGGGCTGTCTTTCATCCCGGTCAGAGACGTCCCGCCCTCTCCGCTGTCGATTGCATGGCGCACTGACGTCAACGACGAGCTGGCACGCGAGTTCGTGGAGACCGCCCGGACCCTGGCCTCCTTCGGTGGCGTCCCGAACCTCGCCGACTCCCGGCGGGGCGCCTCGCCGCAGTTTCCGGACGGGCGGGGCAATGCGCCATCCATGGCGGGCAGAGGAACTCTCAGGTGAGGCCGCTGCCGACAGACGCTGACCGAGCGAGCCGGGGAAGCCTGCAGGGCCACGAACCGCGGCGGCCCGGAGCACACCCCACGGAGTCAGGCATCGGGAACCTGTGACCACGGCGAAGGTGACATCCAGTTCGCTGGTTATAGGCACTGAACTTTAGGAGGCCGGGCGTGCCGGAAAGTTCGGGCGACGTAAACCACATCAGTACCCTTGCCCTCGGCGTGCTCGCCGAACCGGAGGTCACGGCCGAGTTTGCCGAGCGCAACGGCCGCGAAGTGGTCCATCTGCTCAACCTTGCCGATGAACGCCACGACTGGTCCGTGGTGATCGAGTACCAGGATTTTACGGCCGGCAATGGGTTGGCACCGATGCTGGACTCCATGGCGAAGCACCGGATCCGCCGCGCATGGGATGTCATGGTCTGCCTGACCGATCTGCCGATTCGATTCGAGGGCCGGACTGTGGTCGCGGAAGTTGCCCTTGGGGAGCCGATCTCCCTGGTTTCCTTGCCCGCGCTGGGCGCCGTCAACATCGACCGCCGGATCCGCACTGCCGTCGCCGACCTCGGCTGGGCGATGCACCGCCACTTCGATCCCGAGGATGACGCCGGGGAATTCGGTCCGCCCTCGCTGCACCAATCGCGGCGCATCGAGTCCGCTGTTCTTGACGCCGGGCCGATCGGGTTCCGCTACGTCTCCGCGACCCGCCTAGGCCGCGGACGGTTGCTGGCGGGCATGCTGCGCGCGAACCGTCCTTGGCGGCTGGTCTTCGGCCTAAAAAGCGCAATGGCCGCCGCGATCGCCACAGGCGCCTTCGCGCTAGTCACGAACACAATCTGGCAACTCGCAGACCTGCTGGGGGCGCCGAGGCTCACGTTGCTGATGGTCCTGTCGATCAGTTCAATGGTGTTCTGGATCATCACCCAACACGATCTGTGGGAAAGCCCCCGGCGCGACGATCGCCTCGAACGATACAAGGCTTCCTTATACAACACTTCTACAGTGTGGTCGTTGATGATTGGCGTCGTGATCAGCTACGTCCTGCTGTTCGTGGCCGTGCTGCTGGCCGCGGCGTTCACTATCGACGATGTCCTATTGGAGCAGACCCTGCAACACCCGGTGAACGTTTGGGACTTTGTCGAGGTCGCCTGGATGACGACATCGGCGGCGCTCATCGGCGGCGCGTTGGGCTCGGGATTCGAGTCAAAGGACGACATTCTTCGGGCCGCGTACGGCCAACGAGAACGTCATCGTCGCCAGTCGGCCGACGAAAGCGAATAATCCGGTCTTGCCGGAGGCGCCCCTGCCTATCCTCGTTTCGGTACTCCCACCGTCGCATTCACGGCGGTGCCCGGCGGCGATGAAGCTACGTGGGGAGGGTGTTATGCCAGGCGCTGTTGACGGGTGTACGAACGTATCCAAAAGGCTCTCGAAACCGAAGGGACAGAGCCCGCCACCAGACTCCGTGGCATCAAGGTCTGAGCCCGACCCTGACGCGACAGACGCCAGGGGGCACCGCAGGACCGCGTAAGGTTAACTGCACTGGGAAGCCTCCGACGGGGGCTGGTGTTGGCGAATCAGGGGAGCCCGTGACAGGAGCAGCGAAGGGTAACAACGTGAAGGCAGCTTCTGCCTATCCGTCCAGACCCCGTAAGCCGAACATCAGTGATGTGGCCCAGGTGGCCGGAGTCTCCTACCAAACGGTCTCCCGGGTGTTGAACAACGCTCCGGACGTCAGCGCTGCAACACGCGTGCGGGTCCAGCAAATCATCAAGGACATGGGGTACCGCCGCAGCAGGGCAGCCACCGCCCTCTCCACGAGCCGTTCGACGGCCATCGGTATCCTGACCGACGGTTCCCCGCGCTTCGGCCCGGTCGGAACGCTCATGGCTCTCGAGAAAGTTGCCCGGCAGAAGGGTTACTTCACTACCGTCGTCACGGTCGAGGAGCCGTACGAGGATTCCATCCCAAAGGCACTGGACACGTTGGACGAGATTGAGGTGGACGGCATCATTGTCATCGCACCGCTCCTGTCCATGGCAGCGGCCGTTAGGGACGCTACCATCCAAGTTCCGGTCGAGATGATCGCCGCTGGAGCGTCATCGACTCCAAACGTCTTCACGTACTCGGAGAACCAGGAATTGGGGGCGCGCATGGCCACCCAGCACCTCATGGATCTTGGCCACACCGACATCGCGCATTTCGCCGGGTCCATGGACTGGTTTGACGGGCGGGTGCGGAAGCGCGGCTGGGAGGCCGCACTCCGAGACGGCGGCCTCGCGCCAGGGCTGTGCCTGGAGGGCGATTGGAGCCCGGGGTGGGCCTACGAGACGGGCCTCCGGCTGATCGAGGAGAAAAAGGTCCCGCAGGCGATCTTTGCAGCCAGTGACCACACCGCCTTGGGTCTCATCCGCGCCTTGGCCGAGTCCGGCATCCGCGTCCCAGACGATGTCAGCATTGTGGGATTCGATGATGTCGAAGGCTCAGACTTCTTCCTTCCTCCCCTGACCACGGTGCGGCAGGACTTTGCCGCGCTGGCCCACGCCAGCATAGAGGTGCTTCTGGGCGCGATTGAGGGTCGCGAAGTGGACCGCGCGCCCAGCGAGCCGACGCTGGTGGTTCGCAAGAGCGCGGCACCGGCCCGAAACCGCCGCCTGTAGCGCCCGTCCCGCGTCGGACGCCCCAAGTATTCCTGGCGTGAGACTTGACACAGTTTCCGTGATCGGTCACGATTGAAGAGTTCCGTGACCGGTCACGGAGATGGAACTCAACGGCGAGGAAAGAGGAACAGGTGCACAGCGAACCCCGCGCCAACTCGTTTATGCTTCACCCCGACGTGGCGGTTCATGACATTGACGAGGCCCAATGGGAGCACGTCAGGCAGCTCCTAGCAAAGGCAGCATGCTCGAACGATGACGTCGCACGCGCTGTCCGCGACTTCGTCCCCCCAAGTTCGTCGGCCGTGGTCGGTGTCTTCAACGGCCGTGTCCTCTGGGCAAGCCTGGTCGTCGCCGTTGACCACACGGCCGCGATCACCTCCGTGACAACCGTGGACGGCGCCGCGGTCAAGTTGCACGGGGACATGGGCACAGTGGCCGGCGATGTCGTGAGATGGGTCCACGCCCATCACGGACTCTGCTCGCTGGGCCTCTTCCTCGACAAACCACACGCGGAGGAGTTCTTGAACGCCTCCGACAAGGCTGCCGCCATCCGTACGGCCTCGGCCGCCGGCGGGCTCGTCCTGTCACCGGTTCCCGCTCCATTGGCGACCGCCCTCGCCTAAGAAGACCTCACCACTACACACCTCATCGTTGGGCCCGCGGGCCCCGCGGCGCTGAAGAACACCCTCTTGGGCTCATCACCCACATCACAAATCAGGACTGGAGAACACCATGATCCGCAGGACGACCCTATTCGCTGTTGCAGCGGCTATTGCTCTCGCCACCTCCGGCTGCAGCTCAGCGGCGAGCACCACCACAACACAGGATGCCGGCGTATCGGCCAAAGCCGACGAAGCCTTAGCCAAAATCAAGGGCCAAGTCTTGAGCAAGGGTCCGAACGGCGAAGAGCCTTCCCCCGTCTCCGTGGCTGAGCTGAGCGATGACGACGTCACCAAGATCAAGGCCCTGGGCGCCAAGGCGGCCATCGTTATGCATTACGGAGGCAACGACTGGGCAAACGCACAGATCGCGGGCCTGAAGAGCGAATTCTCGCGTCTCGGAATCAACCTCATTGCCACCACGGATGCCAACTTCAAGCCGGACAAGCAGGTTTCAGACCTGGAAACGGTCATGACCCAGAAGCCCAACATTGTCGTTTCAATCCCCACCGACCCAGTCGCCACTGCGTCCGCCTACAAGAAGGCAGCCGCGGACGGAGCGAAGCTGGTCTTCATGGACAACGTCCCCCAGGGGCTTACAGCCGGCAAGGACTATGTCTCAGTCGTATCTGCCGACAACTACGGCAACGGCGTCGTCTCGGCCCATCAGATGGCGAAGGCGCTGGGCGGCAAGGGGAAGATCGGCATGATCTTCCATGAGGCCGACTTCTTTGTCACCAAGCAGCGCTACCAGGGGTTCAAGGACACCATCACCAAAGATTACCCGGACATCAAGATCGTCGAGGAAAAGGGCATCGCAGGTCCCGATTTCGCTGGTGACGCACAGAGCGCAGCGAACGCCATGCTGAGCAAGTACGCCGACCTCTCCGGGATCTGGGCCGTCTGGGACGTTCCTGCAGAAGGTGTCATGGCCGCAGCCCGTGCCGCGGGCCGAACCGATCTGAAGATCGCCACCGAGGACCTGGGCAAGAACGTTGCAATTGCACTCGCCAAGAATGAGCTGGTAGTCGGTCTCGGTGCCCAGGTGCCTTTTGATCAGGGTGTCACGGAAGCGCGGCTCGGCGCCCTGGCCCTGCTCGGAAAGACTCCGCCGGCGTACGTCGCGCTGAGTGCCGTGCCCGTTGACCACAACAACGTCCTCGAATCGTGGAAGCAGGTCTACCACGAAGATGCCCCCAAGGATATCCAGGACTCCTTCAAGAAATAGCGGCCTGGGGCCGGCCGCAGGGCCTGCCCCAGGCCACCGAAAAAGGAATTCACCATGAAAACAGGAGAGCCAGCCGTCGAGATGCGGTCGATCTCGAAGGGATTCAACGGCGTCAACGTCCTCAATGACGTGGACTTCGAGGTCCGAGCCGGAGAGGTGCACGCGCTTGCCGGGGGTAACGGCGCCGGCAAGTCAACACTGATGAAAATTCTTCAGGGCGTGTATCAGACTGACTCCGGCAGTATTCTCGTCGGCGGAAAACCAGTCGAGATCAACTCGATCCAAGATGCCAAAGCCGCCGGTATCGGCATGGTCTTCCAGGAATTCAGCCTGGTGCCGAGCCTGACCGTGGCCCAGAACATCTTCCTCGGCGCAGAACCGCAGGGCCGGAGCGGCCTGATCGACGACAGGGAAGCTGTCCGCCGGGCCAGCGAAGTCTTCAAGGAGATGGAGGTCGAGGTCGATCCACGCACCCAAGTTTCCAAGCTGGGCACCGCGTACTGGCAGTTGACCGAAATCGCCAAGGCGCTGGCCCAGAACGCGAGGGTCCTCATCATGGACGAGCCGACGGCGAGCCTGGCCCGGCATGAAACCGAGGCCCTCTTTGACCTTGTAGCGAGGCTGAAGAAGCGGGGAATATCCATCATCTACATCTCTCACCGGATGGATGAGGTTTACCGGATCGCCGACCGCATCACCATCCTTCGCGACGGACGCCGGCTGCTCACGGAGCGCTTGAGTAACGTCACCCCGGAACAGATTGTCGAAGGCATCGTCGGGAAGAAGATCGAGGGGCAACTGACCTACCAGCAACGGGAACACGATTCGGCGTCGGCTTCACCCGTCCTGGAAGCCCGGAACCTCACATGCGGCAAGAGGGTACGCGACGTCTCCTTCACCCTGCACGCGGGGGAAATCCTCGGCTTGGCAGGACTCATGGGAAGCGGTCGCACCGAGCTTGCCAGGGTTCTCTTTGGAATCGATTCGCTCGAAAGCGGCGAGATCCTGATCCGGGGCAAGAAAGCCGTCATCACCAGCCCGCGACGAGCCATTGATGCGGGGTTGGCTCTCATCCCCGAAGATCGACGGGACCAAGGGCTTGTGCTCGACCATTCCGTTCGGGACAACCTGCTGCTGCCGTTGCTGGACAACATCAAGCGCGGGCCCCTGCTCGATGCGGGGGCAGGCAGGACATTGTCCGGCTCACTCATCAAGAGGTTCGCCGTGAAGGTTGCGCATCCGAACAAGCCAGTGCGGCTGCTCTCCGGCGGAAACCAGCAGAAGGTGGTGCTGGCCAAATGGCTCGGCACGGAACCGGACGTCCTCATTCTCGACGAGCCAACGGCCGGCGTCGATATCGGCACCAAGAGCGAGATTCTGGACATGATCAGGGAACTCGCCAACGCCGGCAAGGCCGTCATTGTCATTTCCTCGGAGTACCCCGAATTGCTCGCAGTAAGCGACAGGGTCCTGGTCCTGAGGGATGGATCCATAACGCGTGAACTAAAACGCAGCGAAATCGCCGACGAAGAATCACTACAACTCGCAGTTCAGGGAGTCTGATCATGAACAACACGACCATTTCCACAGAAGCTCCTAAAATCGGGGGTCTGGACGCAGTCAAACGCTCGTTGGGTGAGCTCGACTGGCGCCGCTACGTCATCTACATCGGGTTCGTCGTAGTCTTCATCTTCTTCGCCGTCCTACTGCGCGACCAGGGGTTCCTCTCCCCCACCAACCTCCTGAACATCTTCCGGCAGACCGCAACCATCACCGTCATTGCCGTGGGAATGACGTACGTCATCGCCTGCGCTGAAATAGACCTCAGCGTTGGTTCGACTGCAGGACTATCAAGCGTCTGCACAGCAATGGCCCTCTCCCAGTGGGGCCTCGTCCCCGGCATCCTGGCGGGCCTTGCGGTCGGGCTGGTTGTCGGATCGATCAATGGTGCCCTGGTAAGCCTCCTGGGGATTCCTTCCTTCCTAGTCACCCTGGGCATGCTCGGGATCGCCGTCGGTGTGGCGCAGTGGATCACCGCTTCAGCGCCGCAGCCAATCCTCAACGACACGTTCAACATGCTGTTCGGATCCGGAAACTTCGGCCCCGTTCCGGGACTGATCGTATGGAGTGCCATCTTCGTGGCAATCGGCGCCGTAGTGCTTTCCCGCACCAAATTCGGCCGCCAGGTGCTGGCCACCGGCGGCAACAGGACCGCCTCCGACTTCACGGGCATCAACACCAAACGCATCAAATTCCAGGTTTTGCTGATCTCCGGGATGGTCGCCAGCGTCGCCGGCATGCTGTACGCAGGAAGGCTCCAGTCCGGCCGCTTCCAGTGGGGCACCGGCGACGAACTCTCCGCAATCGCGGCAGTGATTCTCGGCGGTACCAGCCTCTTCGGCGGAGCAGGCTCGGTCGTCGGAACCCTGTTCGGCGCTCTTCTTATCGGCTTGATCAACAACGGCCTCATCCTCGCCGGCCTCGACAGCAGCCAACAGCAAGTGGTCCGCGGGGCCATCATCATTCTGGCCGTCGCACTGGCCCGCAAGAAATGACGTCCATCCCCCAACCTCTGCGCTCAGGAATCATTGGCACCGGGTTCATGGGCTCCGTCCATGCTGCTGCCGTCCGGACGGCGGGAGGAACAGTTACCCGCGTGGCCGGCCGAAGCCAAGCCGGAGCCGTGCAGGCGCTGGCCAGGCTCGGCGGGGCCGTAGCCGCAGAATCCCCGAAGGCCCTTATCGAGGCGGACGACGTAGACGTGGTGCACATCTGCACTCCGAACGCCACACACGCCGAGCTGGCCAAACTGGCGATCGCCGCCGGCAAAGCCGTCATCTGCGAGAAGCCCCTGGCGACGACCGCAAGGGACGCCGCCGGACTGCACGCGGAAGCCAACCGTGCCGGCGTCGTGAACGCCGTGCCTTTCGTCTACCGCTTCTACCCTGCAGTTCGGGAAGCCCGGGCACGGCTGCAGGCAGGGGAAGCGGGCCCTCTCTGGTTGCTGCATGGTTCATACCTCCAGGACTGGCTGGCAGATGCCGGTACCAGCAATTGGCGTGTCGATCCGGCTCTCGGCGGCGGTTCCCGGGCGTTCGGTGACATCGGGGTGCATTGGTGCGACCTGATGGAATTCGTCACGGGGCACCGAATAGAAAGACTGGTAGCGCAAACGGCCCGGGCCTTCACTGAACGGCCGCAGACGGTCCGGGATGCCTCGCGGACGACGGCGACCGTCGGCACCGAAGACGGCGCCACCGTCATGTTCGAAACCAGCCAGGGCGCGGTAGGTTCGCTGCTGGTGAGCCAGGTCAGCCCGGGCCGGAAAAATCGGCTCTGGTTTTCGTTTGAGGGTCCTGACGCTGCTTTCTCCTTCAACCAGGAAAGACCGGACAGCCTCTGGGTTGGCGGCAACACCTTCAGCAGAACCATTTCCAGCGGTTCCGACAGCCTGTCAACCGTGCAAGGCAAGCGGTACGCATTTCTCCCTTCAGGCCACCCCCAGGGCTACCAGGACAGCTTCAACGCGTTCGTGGCCGACGTTTACGCGGCCGTGCGAGGCGAGGCTCCGGACGGATTACCGGACTTCCGTGACGGGCTCCGGGCGGCCCTCATCACCGAGGCTGTCTTGGAGTCCGCGGCCACCGGCCGCTGGGTCGACGTGCCCGGCACGGACCACGAATCCTCACCCTCCGGCGCCAGCGGCGCCGCACCGATTTTGGAAAGGAAATCATAATGCAACTCGGATATCACACCATCACCTGGGGTGGCGTGGTCGGCCATCCGGTCGGCGTCACGAGCATCAAGGACCTTTTTTACAAGACGAACGGTTCCATGGAAACAGCCGTGCGGGACATTGCAGCCGCGGGCTACGAGGGCACGGAGATGTTCGACGGCAACCTGGTGGAGTATGCGCACCGCCCTGACGAGCTGCGCGGGCTGCTGGCCGAGTCGGGTGTGAAGCTCGTCTCCGTCTACTCCGGCGCCAACTTCATCTTCGCCGATATCCTCCCGGAGGAATTGCACCGCATAAACCGTGCCGCGGAGCTCGCGGCCACGTTCGGCGCCGAACGACTGGTGGTGGGCGGCGGTGCCCGCCGCGCCGCCGGAACGACGGACCGGGACTACGCGCTGCTCGCCCGCGCTCTGGACCAAGTGACGGACATCGCCGAAAGCTTCGGTCTGAACGCCAGCTATCACCCGCATTTGTCCACCATGGTCGAAAGCACACATGAGCTGGAACGCCTGATGGACAGGACCCGCATTGGCTTCTGCCCGGACACGGCGCACCTGGCCGCGGGCGGTATCGACCCCGCTGCAGTGATTCGCAAATACCCGGACCGGATCCGCCACGTCCATCTCAAAGACTTCCGCGCAGACCCGTTCCAGTTCTTGCCCCTTGGCGAAGGTGACCTGGATTTCCCGGACATCATCCGTGCGGTGAAGGAAAGCGGCTACGACAGCTGGCTGATGGTCGAACTCGACACCTATGACGGCGATCCTCGTGCCGCCGCGGAAATCAGCAAGAAGTACCTCGATAAGATCCTCGCCGATTCCGGCCTCTAACCCAAAGGACGATCCAATGCAGAATCTCAACGTAGGCCTCATCGGAGGCGGTTTCATGGGCAAGGCCCACTCACTCGCGTATGCCGCCATGCCGATGTTCTTCTGGCCCGCCCCGGCCATGCCGGTGCGCAAGGTTATCGCCGAAGCCACAGATGAGCTCGCCGGCGAGGCCGCTCGCCGCTTCGGCTTCGAAAATTCCACTTCCGACTGGCGCAGCATCATCGACGATCCGGACATCCATGTCGTCGACATCGCAACCCCGAACCACCTTCACGCCGAGATCGCGATCGCCGCTGCCGAGGCCGGCAAGCACATTATCTGCGAGAAGCCCCTGGCGCGGACCGGAGCGGAGTCCAAGGCAATGTACGACGCGGTGAAGAACACCGACCTCGTCCACATGGTTGCGTTCAATTACCGTCGCACGCCGGCAGTCGCCCTGGCCAAGAAATACATCGAAGAAGGTGCCATCGGCCGGGTCATCAGCTTCCGCGGCACCTACCTCCAGGACTGGAGCGCCGACCCCAACTCCCCCCTCTCATGGCGCTTCCAGAAGTCGATCGCAGGATCGGGCGCCCTGGGCGACATAGGAACCCACGTGATCGACATGGCCCGATACCTCGTCGGCGAATTCAGCTCGGTCAACTCCATCATGTCCACCTGGATTCCGGAGCGGCCGCTGCAGTCCGGCGGTGCTGACAAACTCGGCAACGTCTCCGGTGGTGAGGGTCCGCGCGGCGCCGTCGACGTCGATGACGAGGTCCTGACCATGGTCAAGTTCGCAAACGGCGCGATCGGATCCATCGAAGCCACACGCAACGCCCACGGCCGCAACAACTTCCTCACCTTCGAGATCCACGGTTCCGAAGGCAGCATCGTCTTCAACTACGAGCGCCGCGACGAGCTTCAGGTCGCCTTTGCCGGCGATCAGGCCGACCGCAAGGGTTTCCGGACCGTCTACACCGGCCCGGCAACCCCCTATGGCGAAGGACTGTGGCCCATCCCTGCCCTGGGAATTGGCTACGGCGAAACCAAGATCATCGAAGCCTACGACTTCTTCAAGGCGATCGCCGAAGGCGGCAGCGTCAGCCCGAACTTCGCGGACGGCTACCAGACGGCGCTAATCGATGACGCCATCATCGATTCCGCTGAAACTGGCGCCTGGGTTGACGTAGCCAAGATCGACTCCTAGCGGGCTGACTGCGCGGCAGGTGCACCGCTTCGAAAAAACGCGGTGCACCTGGCGCGCGCAGACCATTGCGATCACAACGAGAGGGAAACCTGATGACTGACGCTGCACCCGGTGTGCCTGCCTCCACCGCCGTCCGCCTCATTCCGGTTTTCGAAGCCAAGCCGGGCTTCGAAGACGAGTTGGCGCGGCTCCTGTCCGATCTTCAAACTGCCAGCCGCCTTGACGACGGCTGCTTGGAATACTCGGTCTTCAACGACGCGGAGGCGCCGGGCACGTTCCTGCTCTACGAAAAGTGGACGAGCAGTACGGCCTTGGACGTCCACAATGAGCAGCAGCACGTCAAAGACTTTCTCGTATCCGCAGAACAAGTCATGGCCCGGGATCTCAGAGTGTACCGTCCCGGCCCTACTTCGTAGCTCTCTCGCCCGTTACCAAACATTCGCCATCCCCGTCATCGAAAGAGCCTGACATGCCCCGCCCGTACACCCTGTTCACCGGCCAGTGGGCCGACCTGCCCTTCGAGGAAGTCGCGCGCCTGGCCTCCGGCTGGGGCTACGACGGCCTGGAAATCGCCGTCTCCGGCGACCACCTGGACGCCTGGCGCTGGGACGAGCCCGGCTACGTCGACTCCAAGCTCGCCGTGCTTCAGAAGTACAACCTGAAGGTCTGGGCCATCTCGAACCACCTCAAGGGCCAGGCCGTGTGCGATGACCCGATCGACTTCCGCCACGAGGCCATC
>NZ_FNJS01000011.1:0-144843 GCF_900104405.1 Arthrobacter sp. ok909
AGCCCAGTTCGCCCGCAACAACCTCTGGGTCACCGCCTACGACCGGACCGAACGCTTCGCAGCCGGCGAATTCCCCAACCAGGCCACCGGCGCCGACGACGGCCTGCACATCTGGACCCAAAAGGACCGCAACATCGTCGACCAGGACCTCGTCGTCTGGTACACCTTCGGCATGCACCACGTCGTCCGCCTCGAAGACTGGCCCGTCATGCCCCGCCAGAACATCGGCTTCATGCTCGAACCCCACGGCTTCTTCGACCAAAACCCCACCCTGAACCTGCCCAGCAACGAAAACCGAACCGAAACAACCGACACCGGAACATGCTGTACCACCGATAAATAAACCCGGCCCAGCTCTAGGGAAAGCCAAGAACCAGGCACATGACCTAAAGCTGGAAACGAACAACCCTCAAACAGGCGGTCCTCGGTGGTGTAACAACAGCACCGGGGACCGACCTGCACCTAACCCAACCCTGTAGCGAGAGTGTGATCCGCGTGTTCAATATCCCCGCAATTACTTGGACCCTCACAGCCGTCCTGCTGCTCAGTGGAAGCTATCACCTCCTGCAGGCCACCAAGCCACACCAGCTCACCGGCCGGGTCAACAACAGCCTCCATGCCCTCATGAACGTCCTGATGGCGGCCATGCTGTGGAACCTCGCGCCCTCGACCATGCTGGCCCAGATCGCAGTCCTCACGGGCGCAGCCCTCTGGTTTATCATTCAGGCGGTCGCCCGGCCGGAATTCAAAATACTCTGCGCCGGCAGCCAAGGCCGCCTGAAATGCCTGTACCACAGCCTCAGCATGGCCGGCGCCGCCCTCATGATCACCATGATGACAAGACACATCACCACGGGCCCCGCAGACGCCATGCCACTGCCCAACACCCACCACGCAATGCGCCACTCAACCCCCACCACAGCCACCGCGACCCTCGATCACCTGCCCAATCTCGCCATCCCGCTGACAATCATCTTCGCTACCGCGGCACTGGTCTTCATCGCCCTCCTACTGCGCAACCGGAAACCGGCAACCACAGCCCGCAACAAAACAGCCCCAAACCACTCCCCCCGAAATCAACACAGCCTCGAAGCCCTCGGCGCCGCCATCATGGCCCTCATGTTCGCCACCATGGCATAAGTGTTGATCACCAATGGGCGCTGCGGTCCACTCCTTCAGCAGCAGGATCCGCTGCCTGGTTGGCCGGGCGATTGGGCGCTGCCGCCCGATGCGTTCACAAGCGAGAAAGTAGCGGCCATGGATACACGAACCGTAAGCGTGGCGCTAAATGATGCCGATGAACACCTCATCGAAAAGACTTGCGACTCAAGCCTCGAACCCGGGGAGTGCTTCTTCTGCACCGGACCTGAGACGGATTGAGTGCGCAACACAGCCCGGGGCCTTCCGTTTCGCATTGGGGGAGGTCCCGGTACCAACCAATGGGAGGTTAATCTTGAGACTGGCGGGCTTTGATGCGTCAGCCATGGCCCAGTTGCCGGCTAGCACCAGCTTTGTTCTTCCTGTCCTGCGCCGGGGCATTCCGGCGGTGAGGCTGGCCACCGCCCGGGCCACCCGCCGTCGGGCGTTACGGGCGTGGCCAAAGGATCTGTCATGTCGTGGTTAATCCTCATCTCCTCCGGGGCACTGGAAGCCGTCTGGGCCGCTGCCCTGCACCGGACGTTCCGGTGCTCCGGCAGGCGCCGCATCGCCCCCGCTCTCCTCTTCCTGGCCTCCGTATTCGCCAGCATGGCCGGCCTCGCCTTCGCCATACAGACCATCCCCACCGGCACCGCCTACGCCGTCTGGGTAGGCGTCGGCGTGATACTGACCTCCGCTTACGCGATGCTCACCAAAGCTGAACGCCCGACGACGGCGCGCCTGCTGCTGCTCACCGGCATCGCCGCGTGCGTGGTCGGACTGAAGATGGTGGCGCAATGAGCCAACGTTCACGAGCCTGGCTGCTGCTGCTTGGCTCCGCCGTGCTGGAAGCCGTGTGGGCCACAGCCCTCGGCCTGTCCAACGGCTTCACAGTTCCCCTCCCCACCGTGGTTTTTGCCGTGACGGCCACCCTGAGCATGATCGGGCTGGGCACGGTCATCCGCAGCATCCCGCTGGGCACCGCCTACGCCGTCTGGGTAGGAATAGGCGCTGCCCTGACCGTCGGCTGGGCCCTGATAACCGGCGTCGAACCCTTCAGCCTGTTGAAGGTGGTGTTCATCGTCGGGATCGTTGGCTGCGCATCCGGGCTGAAGTCCCTGCCGGCGGACGCCACGTCCGATGCCGACCGTTCCGACACCAAGGTCCCCGCCTGAGGCTCCCACTAGTTCTCCCGCTGATTTCCTCTTTGTTTCTTGTGGCCGGGCCGGGGCGGACGGTGGCGGTTGTGGGACTGACCGGCGCGGGCAAGACTACGCTGGTGATCCTGATGATGGGGTTCTAAGAGCTGGGGGCGGATAACG
Organism: Arthrobacter sp. ok909; assembly: GCF_900104405.1. Lineage (NCBI taxonomy): Bacteria > Bacillati > Actinomycetota > Actinomycetes > Micrococcales > Micrococcaceae > Arthrobacter > Arthrobacter sp. ok909. The sequence goes on from NZ_FNJS01000011.1 coordinate 2,460, forward strand.
CGCGACGGCGTGGGCGTCGCCTCGTTGCCGCGGCGGGAGCTCCGCTGGCGTCTGGGGATGGTGCTGCAGGATACGTAGCTGTTCGGCGGGACCATCCGGGACAACATCGCGTACCGCCGGCCATCGGCTACCGAGAACGAGATTCTGGAAGCTGCCCGGGCGACGTACGGCGCCTGCGGCGGAGGTCTGACGAACTGCGCCTGCGATCAACGGCGGGTGCCGCGGCGTTCGCCCGGCAGGCACGTGAAGAAGGCGGGCTGCTGGACGGGTGCAAGTGGGACCACCAGCCATTGGCCGCCATAAAATTCCACATACGAATCCGAGGGGCACCGTGCGTAGGCTTCTTCTCGTGTCATTTCGCTCAGTCTTTCTCGCTGGGTCATGCGTTGCTGGGATGGGAACTGCTTTTTTCCTCTTTCGCCGGAGGTGGGCTTGTCATCAATCGTCCCGTCATCGGTAGGTAGGCGAAACGCTATTTCTGGATGGTTTGAACCACCCCTTTTGGTAGGTAGTCCGGTGAGGGCTGATCAGATCCCCGATTTGGAGGCTGTCAGTGTGCCGGCCCGGTCCGGTCCGGTTGGAGAGAAAACGGGCCTAACCCGGTTGAAAAAAATGTGGTTGAGTGGGGACCATGGCTTCCCCCATCGAGGATTATGCGTTGCTATCGGACCTTCAGACTGGGCCTCTCATAGCCCGGGACGGCAGCGTGGACTGGCTGTGTTTCCCGCGCTTCGACTCGCCGTCCGTTTTTAGCCGGATCCTGGGCACTGATGAGCATGGCCGCTGGCTCTTGGCGCCCAGCGAAGCCGACGCTGCCGTTGTCGATCGGCGCTATATTGACTCGACCTTTGTGCTGCAAACCATCTGGAAGACCGGCAGCGGATCCGTCTTAGTAACTGATTTCATGCCGCTGGGCGACAGTGGGTCATCCCTTGTCCGGCGTGTCACCGGTGTGGAAGGCAGCGTAGAAATGCGCCAGGAGCTTCGGATCCGGCCAGGTTATTCAACGGTCTTGCCCTGGATGAGCCGGGTGCGCGACCACGAGCCGACGGCGGCGCCGGTCCTGTTGGCGATGGCCGGTCCGGATGCCCTCGCACTGAGGGGGCCTCATCTTCCGCATGCCCACGCGCATGGGCACGAGGGCGAATTCCTCGTTTCGAAGGGCGAGCAGCTTGATTTCGAACTGACGTGGTTCCCCTCACACCGCCCCTTGCCCCCAGCCACTGACGTTGATGTCGCCCTGGAAGAAGTCACGGACTATTGGAGCCGCTGGGGAAGTCACTGCCGGCAGGACGGCGTTTATGGGGATGCGGTAAAGCGCTCGTTGTTGGTTCTGCGAGCCCTGACGCATTTTGAAACCGGCGGCATAGTCGCAGCGCCCACTACGTCCCTGCCCGAGGATTTCGGCGGGCCGCGGAACTGGGACTACCGGTACTGCTGGCTGCGCGATGCGGCTCTGACGCTGGAATCAATGCTGACCCACGGCTACGAAACGGAGGCGCTGCAGTGGCGCAACTGGCTTCTTCGGGCCCTCGCCGGCGATCCCGAGCAAATGCAGATCATGTACGGGGTGGGGGGAGAACGGGAACTCCCTGAACGCGAACTGGCTCACCTCCCCGGCTACGAAAACTCCAAGCCCGTGCGGATTGGAAACGCGGCCGTATCGCAGTTCCAGGCTGATGTTGTCGGCGAAGTAATGGTGGCACTGGAAAGACTGCGTATGGCCGGAGGCAAGGAAGACCATTTCTCCTGGGCCCTTCAGCAGGCACTCCTGGGATTCGTCGAAAAACACATCGATGACAAGGACTTCGGCCTGTGGGAGATGCGCGGCGAAGCGCAGTACTTCACCCACTCCCGCGTGATGATGTGGGCCGCCTTCAACAGCGGGATCCGGGCCTTACAGATCCACGGACTACCTGGCGATGCTGCAAAGTGGGAGAAACTCCGCGACCGGTTACGGGAAGAGATCATGCGCGAGGGCTTCAACCGCAGCATCAATTCCTTTACGCAGACCTATGGCGGAAAGCAAACAGACGCGGCCCTGCTCGTTATGCCCCAGGTCGGGTTTCTGCCCTACAACGACAAGCACATGCTCAGCACAGTCACACGGCTGGAACAGGAACTCCTGACCGACGACGGGCTGTTGCTGCGCTATAGGACAGAAACTGGCGTTGACGGCCTGGATCCGGGTGAACATCCTTTCCTCGCCTGCTCCTTCTGGCTTGTGGAGCAGTACGCGCGCACGGGCCGGCACGCCGACGCAAAGGTTTTGATGGACAGACTCGTGGGCTTTGCCAACGAGCTTGGTCTGCTGAGCGAGGAGTACGCAACAGACGAAGATCGGATGGCCGGGAACTTTCCCCAGGCCTTCTCACACCTGACCCTGGTCAGGGCGGCAGACGCCATGCACGGGATCGACCGCCTCAGTTTGGCGGTGGACGCTCCCGTTTAGTGGCCGTCGTCGGAGGTGCCGTAGATAGCGTCCAGGTCAGTTGATACGCCGCTTGCGTGCTCCAGACGACCCTTCTATGACGGCCAGTCAAGCCATGAGTGTTTGGAGTTGGCGGAAGAGCTGTCTGGCGATGAAGCGTTTGAGGCACCGGCGGATTTCCCGTGGGCTCTTGCCTTCGCCGGCGCGCCGCTCGATGTAGGCGCGGATGGCGGGGTCGGTGAGGCTGCGGGTCCGGGCGATAACGTCCAGTGCTCGGTTTAGCTGCCGGTCACCGTAGCGGTTGAGCCGATGCCGGCTCGTGTTGCCCGAGGATGCCGGGATGGGACTCGCGCCGGCGAGAGCGGCGAAGGCGGCTTCGGAACGGACCCGGCCGTGGTAGGAGTAGGCGGCGAGGATGATCACGGCAGTCACCGGGCCCACCCCGTGGATGGCCAGAACGCCGGGGGCCATGCGGTCGACGTGCTCGGCCAGAGCCTTCTGGTTGGCTTCGAGTTCCGCGCCGAGGGTGATGACGGCGGCCGCGAGCCGCCGCGCCTCGGCCCGTGCGACAACGGCGGCGGCACCGTCGCTGTGTCTGGGCCGCCAGCCCTGGGCGGTCGCGATTTGGGCAGGCGTCAGTGGCGAGCGTGCGTCGATTCCCAGATCGATGGTCCGCAACAGGGCGGTCGGTGCGTTGCGTGCGCCGGTCCGTTGGGTGTCCATCGAGCGTCGGGTCGGGCGGCCAACAGGATCCGAAGTGCCTCCCTGAGGCCCTCGGCCCGGGGACTGATGAGTTCGGCCGTGGCCGTTCCCAGGACGGTCCGGGCGGCGGCGACGGCATCGATCGCGTCGGACTTGCCTTGGGCGTGCCGGGATTGCCGCCGGGGCGGTCTGGCCCCGCAAACGGCGAAGCGCTCCACCTCGAGCAGGCGCGTCAGCCGCGCCCCGTAGGAGCTCGTCCCCTCGATCGCCACCAGGACGTTTCCGGTCTGGGTGCGGTGGCGGATCCATTCCACCGCTCGGCTCATGCCTGCCCCGGTGGCGGGAAATGTGCCGGTCCCGACCACCGCCCCCGTCGAGGCGGCCAGGACCGAAAACGTGTGGGTATTGGCGTGCGTGTCCACGCCGACGAAGTGTGCCTGCTGCTCTGCGCCGATGACCATATGCTTGCTCCTGCCCGAAGAGGTCTGATCGGAACCTGCCGGAAGGATCACCCTGAGGCAAATCTCTAACGAGTCACGCAGCACCCCTGGGGCGAAGCGGACAGCCTTCTATCAAGCCATCGGAGTGGGCCGGCTGCTCCCGGGGCCGCCGGGCGGACAGGTCGTCTATAAGACACCGCAGGCGGGTCAGATATGAATGGAGCCACGCACGGCGGTCCGGAAAGCAGTCTGCCAACCAACCCCTGGCTGGTCACTACCCATTAGAGATATGAATTGAGCATGCCCGGCTTCGGACCTGTCCACGCCGCTGAATTTCTTGGCGCCACCGGTGGAGACCTTACCGTCTTCCAGTCCGCCGACCGGTTAGCGGGTTTTGTCGGGCTGGCTCCGGCACCCCCGGGACTCTGGAGAGATCAGCGGAAACAACCATCGGCCCAGACGCTACGACCGGCGGTTGTTGCGGGTCATTTACCTTTCCGGGCTCTCGGCGCTCAATAGCTGCCCCGCGTCGGAGGCCTGATCGGAATCCGGGTGGAGTTCTGGATCCTTCGAGTTAACCATGTGGTGTGCGTACCCCCTGCGCGTCCGTCCAGCCCGGGTGTCCGGCGGACAAATGGTGGGCTCTGCGGGCAGGCCGAATGCCAGGGTGGCGTTAGTTCCTGTTCGGATGGGTGGCGAGGTATTCGCGCAGTCCCGGGATGGCATAGCTCACCCGTCCGTGGCCGGAGGCCTCGATCAGGCCGGCGTCGATGAGGCGCGTCCTGTAGTTACCGACGGCGTTGGGTCGCATACCGGTGCGGTTGCCTATGTCCAGGGTTGCGGACGGTCCGGGGTCTTCCGCCATGGCGTGGAGGAACTCGCGGTCCCTGGCGGAGGTGGTGGACAGTGCGGCCTCAATGACCATGCGTTCATTACGCCGTCGGGCAGCGATGACTGCCCGGTCAACCGCCGCGGCGTCCAGGCTTCCATTGGCTCGTTCGGCTTCCTGCCAAAGGTGGTAGCCGACGAGCTGGATGAGGAACGGATAGCCGCCAGTGGCCGCTGCTGCTTCTTTGGCCAGCTCCGGGCTCAGGGTGATGCCTGCTCCGTTGAAGGTTTCGGAGAAGGAGCGTTCGACCTCGGCGATGGATGCGGCGTGGAGATCGATGCGGTCTGCCCGTCGAAGAAAGGTGGCCACACCTTCGTTGAGCAGGTCCGACACGGCGGCCGGCAGGCCAGCGAATACGAGCCCGACGGGGAGCCCTTCGCGGATGAAGTGCTGGACGTCGGCAGCGAGTCTGGACAGTTCTGGCCTGTCGGCGGCGTGGATCTCATCGACCGTGATGATCAAGCCCGTGCCTCTCGTGGCCAGAAGCCCCAGGAGGGCCACGCCACGGGCGCGCCAGTCGACCTGTTCTTCGGGCGCGAGTTGGGTGGTGACGGAGAAGCCTGCCACGGATACCGCCGTGACCCGGCGTCCCGTCGGGCCGTCTCCCAGGTCGTCGGTGAGCCGGCGCATGGATTCCCCGATTCGCCCGATAAATCCGGGAGTGGCTGTTTCGGAAATGACCGCCCAGCCGCTGCGAAGCGCGAGATCTTCCGCCGCGCCGAGCATCACGGTCTTGCCGATGCCCCGGGCGCCGGTGAAAATGGTCAGCAGGCCGGGTGCTCCGGAGCCTATGCGGAGTCCGTAGGCGAACTCATCGAGGACTCCCCCGCGGCCGATAAGGTCCGGCGGTGTTGCTCCCGCTGTGGGGCGAAAAGGGTTCTCCACACCAGCTCCTATGAATCCTTGTGTATCTTGTGAATCTCATGAATCTCAACACTACCTCGGCAGCTCAGCACCAAGCGACGGCCGTGGTAGTCAAACTGTCACGCGGCGCGGCCAGACCGGGGATGCGGTCCCCTCCCCCAATTGTCCAAAGTGCTTTGGACAATTGGGTCCGATCCGGCCCGCGATCCCGTTAAGTCAGGACGCAAAGGGTGGCTTCGTGGCCGAAAGGGAGCCTGCCGGCTAGCGTTCGAATCCGTCGCGTTCCAGGGTCTTGCCTTGCCGCCCTGCCTGGCCGCCTTCGCGGTCTTGGTCCCCGGGGCTTCTGCGCCACGGCTGCCGTCACCGGGGAACTCCCCGATGTCCGGACACGGACACTCTCCCTCAAGCCTGACGAAAGATCCGTTATCGGTGCGGCTGAATTAATCGAAAGAGGTTGATTCTGGGCAACTCATTCCCGCGCCTTGAGTCCCTATGCGCCCGTGCCGACATGGCTGCCCGCGGATAGGAGGGGCTTACCGACCTCATTTCCGGTCTGCGTCGCATGGATAATCTCGTCTGTGATCCACACCATTGCCGTGCAACGGAAAGGCGCTCTTTCGGATCTCCTGTCAAGCATCGCAGCATCCCTCAACCGGATCGCTGACCGGGCGGTTCAGACCAACCAGTAGCGCTCCGGCAGCTCGTACGTGCCGCAAGCCATCTATCGGGGCGGCATACGGATCAGGAATCAGCTTTACTGACTCGGTAGTTGGGGCCGACATCATCGCAAGCCCCCCAGACTTCAATGGACTCGCACCGTTCATACAACCTCCGCCTTCCGCTGCCATCTTGAACCCACAGGATGGCTCCGTCGTTCGTGACAGCGTCTATGGTGCCGGTCGCCATGGTTTGTCCGTGTTGGACTATTTCCGCTCCTCTGGCGCCAACGACGGAAGTCCAGTTTTTGACTCGCCGGAGTTGGCTGCCGGTTACGGACATGGTCTTCTCCTGATTTTGGGCAGGCGGGCTAAAGATCTGGTCGGGCAGCCGTGACCCTTGAGCCGGAGGTGGCGTGGAGGAGCTTCATCGCCGCTGCTTGGGTTAGACCTCTGGGAAGAAGTTCACGCGTTGCAGTGCTTCCGCCGCTCGGACTCCGTTGACTGACAGGTGCTTTTCCATGGCGGTTCGGGCAGCCTCGGCATCGCCCTGGCGGAGCGCGTCCAGAATCTCGTCATGCTCGTCGGTTGCCCGCTGTTCCCAGCCGGGGACAATCTCACTGAAGCGTAGGGACATGGTTTTGGATAGGATGCGGATCACGGAAATCAGGCGACGGGAGCTGCCCGTGCTGTTGATGATCTTGTGGAACTGGAAGTTGAAGTCTTCCTGCTCTCTTGGGTCCTCCCCCGCACGCATGGCCTCGTTGATTGATTCGAGCTCGTGGATTTGTTCCGACGACAAGCTCTTGGCGGCACGAGCGGCCGCCATTCCCGCTACTCTTCCGAAGATTTCGTAGTGGTCGATAATGTCCTCGGGCTGCAGCGCCTGGACGTAGTGTCCTCGGCGCGGGTATGACTTGACCAAGCCCTCGCTTTCGAGAGCTATCAGCGCTTCCCGTACAGGCAGCGGGCTGACTCCCCACTCGTCAGCGACAGTGCCCAGATCAATTCGGCTGCCTGGCTTGAATTCGCCCGTGAGGATTCCGTTGCGCAGACTTTCTGCCACCTCTTCGCGAAGGTTCCGACGAGGGTGCACTTTGCGCGGCAGGGGGTATGGGGCGGGTGTCATTGACACAGCGTATTTCAGCGCCGCGCCGGTAGTGATGTCGGCCCGGGTGTTTTTGACTGGCGGGGATGCGGGACGGTGCCGTGAGTCGTCCCGCATCCCTGCATTAGGAGACGAACTCGTGCAGGACCTCATCGTCGCTCTTCTTGCGCTCCAGGATGAAGCCGTAGGCCAGCGCGATCACGAAGGTGACGAAGGGAAGGGCGACGAGGCACCATCCGGTGGCATTCATTTCCCATTCCGGGCTGTCCGCGCCTGCTGTCCCGCTGATGAGTCCAAAACGTGAGAGCAGGAGGTACTCGGCCACGATGATCGACACCAGACCCAGCAGGGGTGCGATCAACGTATTCCAGACGCGGGTGTCCGCTCGGGTTTCCCTGAAGAATCGGATGACTGCGACGCAGACCAGTCCCTGGATGAAGGTCAGTCCCAGAATGGCGGTGATGGCGAACCAGTAGAAAAGAGTTACGACCGGGTCCAGCCCGGCGACAGCAAAGGCCACGATGGTGACGGCACCGATCACGGTCTGTAGCACCGATGCACGCACCGGGGTCTTGAACCGGCCAGTGGTGCCCAGCGAGGCTGGCAGCAGCCCGGAGCGGCCCATTGCGTAGAAGTAGCGGGTGGCTGAGTTGTGGAAGGCCAGAACGCCGGCGAAAAGGCTGGTGATAAGCAGCCAGCTCATCAGCTCCGGCATCCAGGGTCCAACGTACTGCCCGGCAACCGAGAACAGGAGCTGCGCGGGGTCGGCCAAGGGTGTGCCACCGAGGGTTGTGAGTTCGACCGTCTTGTTGACGATGTTTGCGGACCCGGCTCCGGAGATGATGGCGAAGGACGTCAGGGCGAAGATCAACGTAATGATGATGACCGCTGTGTAAGTTGCCCGGGGAACGGTCCGTTTCGGGTCGCGGCACTCTTCGCCGTAGATTGCGGTGGCTTCGAATCCGATGAATCCTGCGAAGGCGAATGCAAAAGCAATTCCGGGGGCTCCCTGGAAGATGTTTACAGGGCTGAACGACGCTGCAAAGTCCAGTCCGTTGGGACCCCCGCCGTGTAAGACGACTGCGAGCCCGGTGACGACCATCGACGCCAATTCCAGCGTGAGAAGAACCCCCAGGACTTTGGCGCCGAGGTCGACGTTGAGGATGCCGAAGATCTGCACAATGCCGATGCACAGCAGGCAATAAAACCACCACGGCAGGTCAAGCCCAAGAGATGCCATTTTCTGGGACACGGTCGCGCCCAAGAATCCGTAAATGGCGGTCTGAACCAGGCAGTATGACAACACCGAGACGAACGCGGAGGCAACACCCCACGGCGCACCCAACCCCCTGCCGACATACGCAAAAAATGCCCCTGCGTGCGTTACATGATGGCTCATGGTCGCGTATCCGACCGCGAAGAACAGAAGCATGATGCCGGCGATGAGAAAGGCGCCCGGAGCGGCTGCGCCGTTGCCCATGACGATGGTGCTCGGGACGAGTCCTGTCATGCCCGCAATGGGCGCGGCCGCTGCGACGACAAAGAAGACGATCCCGGCAACTCCCATGGAGTTCCGATGCAACTGGTTGTCAGGCGCTTTGCCCTCCTCTGCGGGCTTTGGGGATATCGTCAGTATTTCTTCTGGTGACGTCATTTGCTAGTCCACTTCCTTGTGTTCTTTAGCGATTGATGTACGGATATATGGAGGGGAGACCTATCCCATGACCAGAACAGCGCGGCCCTTGATGCCGCCAGAGCGAAGAAGGTCGTGGGCGTGCTGGGCCTGGTCAAGCGGGATGGGTTCAACTGTGTGCTGCAGCGGATGGTTTTGGGCGAACTCCAGAAGTTCCTTGAGCTCATCAAGGCTTCCCCAGATACTCGTGGTGAGAACTGCTTCGCTGGGAAGGACTCCCACCCCGAAATCGATGCGGCCGCCCCACAGGCCGACGACGATGATGATGCCCTGCCGGTCGATGCTCGATGCCGCAGCGGCCATGGTCGCGTCTGCTCCGACAAAGTCGATAACCGCATCGTATTTGCCGGTGAGCCCGTCGGCGCCGCATGTCAGGTCGGCCCCAAGGCTCCTGGCCGCGTCCAACTTTTCGGCTGACGTGTCCACGACGGTCAGCTCTGTGTTGGTGAGGGCTTTGAGGAACTGAATGGCGAATTGCCCCAGGCCGCCTGCCCCGATGACGATCGCCCGTGAGTTCTTGCCCTGGAGGTGGGGCAGCGCCCGCTTGACCGCGCGGAAGGCTGTCAGGCCGCCGCAGGCCAGCGGTGCCGCGGAGGCCGGATCCATATCCCCGATGGGGATGAGGTAGTCGCGTCTGGGAACCCGCATATATTCGCTGTAGCCGCCGTCGGAGACTATGCCCGCCTCGCGGCCGTTCGGGCAGATCATCTCCAAGCCTGATGAGCACTGACGACACTCCGGCCGGCCACAACCCCACGGTGCGTAGAGGAGAACGCGGCCCAGTTCGGGGTGTTCTCCCACCACTTCGTGTCCCAGCACCACGGGGTAGGGTCCGCCGAAATCACCATCGGCCACGTGCAGGTCGGAGTGGCAGACGCCGCAAGCCAGAACCCGGATCACTTCCTCCTCGGGCCCAAGGGGAACCGGGATCTGCCGGTCCACGAGTTCCAGTGGGGAGTGAGGCCCGTTCACGACTATTGCTTTCAAGAGGATCTCCGTTCATATTTGGTATACGGGATACGCTACCTAGTGACTTAGATTACACTGATCAAATATCGAATATCTAGTAAGAGATCGAGGAACCTCATGAACCCCAACGCTTTGACATCGCCGTCAACCTTGGAGGACTGTGCAAGGATCGCGCAGGAAAACGGCATCCATACCGTCGAATGCGTCTTCACAGACACGTGGGGACTGCCGCGCGGCAAGATGCTGCCCCTGGAACAGTTCCTGACAGGAGCCGGATTCTCCATTGCGCAGGTGGCGTTCTCCTGGGACATGCGCAGCGACATACACCCCACGCCGTGGGCGCCCGAGGACAGCGAATATCCGGACATGCACGCCGTGCCCGACCTTCCCACGTTCCGGGTGGCCGGATGGACAACGGGCATGGCGACGGTCATGTGTGACATGCGTGATCCCAAGACCGGTGAGCGCATTGCCATGGACGGGCGGGGCATGGTGAAGGACACGCTCGAGGAGTTCGAGGCGATGGGCTACCGCGTGGACATGGCCACGGAGCTCGAATTCCATCTTTTTACCAGCGACTGGAAGCCCGTTTCGGACAAGTCATACTGCTATTCATTGGACCGGGCAAATGAACTTGAACCGGTCGTCGGCGCAATCCGTGCCGCGCTCACGGCCTCCGGGATCACGGTCGAAGCCAGCAACGTCGAATACGGTCAGTCCCAGGTTGAGATCAACCTGAAATACGGCGACGCCATCACGATGCTGGACAACACGATTCTCTTCCGCCATATCGTCCGCCAGGTGGCACGGCAACATGGGTACAACGCCACCTTCATGGCCAAACCCATCAATGGGGGCGCCGGCAGCGGACTCCACGTGCATCAAAGCCTCTGGAACAGCGACGGAATCAATGTGTTCTCGACGAAAGATGTGGAAGGCCCGGTGCACTCGGAGGTCATGCGCCGCTACCTGAGCGGGCTTGTGGCGCATCAGCTGGAGCTTCAGGCGATCGCACTTCCGACTGTCAATGACTACAAGCGCATTGTGGACTACTCATTCTCCCCGACCCAGGTGTGCTGGGGCCTGGACAACCGCATGGTGGGTGTCCGGTGCATCACCGATGCCGGTCCTGGAACGCGCCTTGAAGTCCGCTGGGCCGCCGCGGACGCAAACCCCTACCTGGTGGCCCAAGGCTACCTCCGCGCCGGCTTGGACGGGCTGCGGAATGATCTGCCTTTGCAGCCCGTTTCGTCGGGCGATCCCCACACCGATCCCTCTCTCCGGAGGGTCGCCTCAACGCTGGCTGAGGCCGTGAACACGTTCTCCGGCAGCCCGTTCGCTAAGGCAGCTTTCGGCGGGATTTTCGTGGACACGTACTGCGCGATGCAGAGGGTCGAGTTGGCTGCCTTCGCTGCCCACGTCACGGACTGGGAGTTCAACCGCTACCACGACATTCTCTGATGGGAGAGCTGAGTTCCGCGGCGAAGACCATACTCCTCATCACGCACGAACAGACGTCCTCCACCGACACCGGCATCATCGGCCACGCGCTGCTCGACGCCGGCCATGTCATCCAAACGCACGAAGTGTTCTCCGTCAACGAGGACGGTACCCGGACAATCAACCCCCGTTTCCCTGCCTCTGGGGACTTCGACGCCGTCATAGCGTTCGGCTCCTTCGGCCATATCTACGAGATTGAAGAGGAGTGGATCACCCGGGAGATCCAGTACATCTCGATGCTCCACCGCCATAGGATCCCTTTCCTGGGGATCTGCTTTGGCGCCCAGCTGCTTGCCGAGAGCCTGGGCGGCCGCACTGTGCGCGCCGACAGGATCGAAGCGGGGCTGATCACCTTCGAACCGGGACACACCTGTCCGATAGCGCCCGGGCCGTGGTTCTCCTGGCACAGCGACAAGGTCGAACTGCCCGAGCATATCGACGTGCTGGCCAGGACCGCCATCGCTCCGCAGGTTTTCCAGAGCGACCGCTCCATCGGAGTTCAATTCCACCCGGAGGCCGACGGGGCGCTCATGGAGGAATGGATCAGGATCGGCGGCCACGAGCTGGAGGGGATCCTCGCCGTCAACGACTTCCGACGCGGGTGGGCGGCGCACGAGCCGGCCGCCGAACGTAACACCAAGGAACTGCTGGCTTGGTTCCTGAACGCACAGTAATTCCTGGTGCCGAAAAGTTCGCTTTCTGGGCTGACGGACCAAACAGACAGCTATCGATCGGTGCGCTGAGCACCCAGATTCTTTTGAACGGACGGAAAAGTGGAGACACAGCGTCGCAGACCCCTGATTGCCGTACCGGGCCGATTTTCCGAGAACGCCTCTGCGCTGAGGTACAAGGCACTTGTCAACGCTCACGCACTCATCAAGGGCGTCTACGAGGCCGGAGGGGAGCCGGTGACCATGCTTCCGGTCGCCGATCCTGGAACATCAGCAGACGCGCTCTATGAGGAGGTCACGCAGCGGCTGGCCTTCGCTGACGCCGTGCTGCTTCCGGGAGGCGGGGATATAGCCGCCTGGCGCTACGGGCAAGAAGACCATGCGGAGTCCGACGCCGGGGACGACCTACAGGACGGGTTTGATCTCGCCGTTGCCCGGTACGTGGTGGAAAACAAGGTACCCACCCTCGCCGTCTGCCGCGGCATGCAGATTTTGAATGTCTCCCTGGGCGGCGACTTGGAACAGCACCTTCCCACCCCCCACATGAACCAGATCCACACTATTACTCTCGACGATGCCAGCTCATTGACGTCATCGATCGCCCGAAACCCACAGGTCTCCTGCTATCACCACCAGGCAGTCAGGAATCTCGGGACGGGCCTTCTGGCCACAGCCTGGGCCGACGACGGCACCGTCGAAGCGCTGGAACTTCAGGGAGCTCAGTTCTGGATCCATGCGGTGCAGTGGCACCCCGAGGACACCGTGGCTTCGGACCTCGCCCAACAGGCCCTGCTCAAGGAATTCATAGCGAACATCCCTCTGGGCTGAGCCCGGAGGACAACAAAACAATGGCAACAGTGGCCAGGCAGACGATCACTAAGCTACCGTATACGGTATGCGCAAATACCTTAGATCTGGCCGCATCACCAAGGAGACGCATCATGAGCCAAACCCAAGTGCACAGCCACGACGCACTTTCTGACCATGCTTTCGAGGATGGGGTCCCGTACGAGTACTTCGACGCGGCCAGAAGAGAAGACCCTGTCCGCTGGATCGAGGAAGAAGACGGTCCGGGCTACTGGTCGGTGACCCGTTATGCCGACGTCGTCGCCGTCACACGCAATTTCCAGCAATTCTCGTCCGAGACGGGGGGAACCACCCGTGAAGACATCGGGCACGAGGACCTGCTGGCGCGGCAGACCCTGATCGATACCGATCCGCCCCTGCACACAGCGATGAGGCGAGTCCTGTCCCCCCGGTTCACTCCCGGCAACGTCCACAAGGAATGGGTTGGCTTTGTCGAAGAGCTGGTCCAGAAGACGCTTGATCAGGCGTTTTCGCGGCCCGGCTTCGACTGGGTGGCCGACGTGGCCGCAGTCATCCCGATGATTGTGCTCGGCGAGCTGCTCGGGGTTCCGACCGAGGACAGGGCCTACCTCAAGGCACTCGGGGATGAAATGATTGCAGGTGCGGACCCTGACCACGCTCCCCGCACGGCTGACTCCCCTGAAAACGTCAAGGAAAACAGCGGCTACCCGTTCTCCAGCCCCGCCGGCAGGGACATCTGGAAGTATGCGGATGCCCTGCGCGACCGCAGGGACGGCAACCTCGGCCACGACGTGTTCTCGCTGCTCATGACCGGGAACCTCAACGGGCGCAAGCTCACGACGCGCGAGCTGGACAATTTCTTCTCCCTCCTGGTGGTAGCCGGCAATGAGACCACCCGTATGGCGCTTTCCCATGGGCTCCTTGCTTTCGCCCAAAATCCGGACCAGTTCCGCCGCCTCAAGGAAGACCCATCCCTCCTCAACACCGCGGTTGAGGAAGTGCTCCGGTGGGCTACCCCAATCCATCATTTCCGCAGGACGGCGCTGGTTGACACCACGATCGGTGAAACGGCGATCAAGGCCGGGGACAAAGTCATCATCTGGTATGCGTCGGCGAACCGGGACGAGACTGTGTTCGATGCACCCTACACGTTCGATATTTCACGCAAGCCCAACCCGCATGTGGCGTTCGGCGGCGGGGGGCCCCACATCTGCCTGGGCAACAGCCTGGCGCGGCTGGAGCTGCAGATTGTTTTCCGCGAGCTTGCCAAACGGGTAGAGACGATTGAAATTGACGGCCAGGTGCACCGGCTTCGGTCCAACCTCACACACGGAATCAAGGAACTGCCGGTCCGTCTGACGTACGCCTGATCCAACAACACTCATTTGCCAATAAAGGGAAAGCCATGACATACGACGCAGTACTTCCGGCGGCCTCACACAGGATCTCCGCCGCAACCCATGCCTTCATCGAGCGGGCGCAGGGGCTTCGAATTGGCGCCGACACAGATCGTGAAGCCAAGTTAGGGGCCACCTTCCAGTCCATTAACCCGGCGACGGAGGAAGTGCTCGGCTCCATCGCTTCGGGCACGGCAGAGGATGTTGACTCCGCCGTGGACGCAGCCAGTGCAGCCCTGTCCTCAAAGGAATGGGGCGGCGTGAGCCCAGCGGCCCGCGCCCAGTTCCTGTTCGATCTGGCGGACGCCGTGGACGCCAACCGGGAGCAGCTGGCGGAATTGGAAACACTGGACATGGGTAAACCCATCTCCCAGGCACTGGACGATGTGGGCGGAGTGGCGGCCGTTTTCCGATACTACGGCGGCTGGCCCACCAAGCTCGAAGGTTCGATTAACCCCGTCCGCCAACCTTATTTCGGCATGACCCAGATAGAGCCTCTGGGTGTCTGCGGCGCCATCACGCCCTGGAATTTCCCGCTCGTGATGGCTTCGCACAAGATCGGCCCTGCCCTCGCCGCCGGCAACACGATGGTTATCAAGCCCGCCGAAGTCAGCAGCTACTCAACACTGCTTTTGGCCGACCTCGCCCGCCAGGTGGGCCTGCCCCCGGGAGTCCTCAACGTAGTTACCGGGCCCGGGCGCACCGTAGGGCAGGCGATTGTGGATCATCCCGACGTTGTAAAGATCTCCTTCACGGGGTCCACCCCTGTCGGCCGCCGGATCCTCGAAGCAGGCAGCCGGCAGATGAAGAAGGTCAGCGTCGAACTGGGCGGAAAGAGTGCGAACATCGTTTTTCCTGACGCTGACATCCAAGCGGCCGCCCGAGGTTCAGCGGAAGCCATGTGGGAAAACGCCGGCCAAGTGTGCGTGGCGCCCACCAGAATGTTTGTCCATGAGGACGTCTACGACGAACTCGTGGAGGCGCTGGCCCGGGAAACCAGGACCCTGCGGGTCGGTGACCCCCTGCACGCCGACACTGACGTGGGCCCGCTCGTCTCCAAAGACCAGTACATCTCAGTCCAGGAGTACATCAACATCGCACGTTCCGAACGAGCACACCTCAGCGTTGGAGGGCGGGCCTTGGACCAGGTGGGATACTTCGTCGAGCCGACCATCTTCACCGAGGTGAGGAACGACATGAGGATTGCCCAGGAAGAGGTCTTCGGCCCGGTTCTTTCCGTGCTCCGTTTCCGCACGGAAGAAGAAGCCATCAGGCTCGCGAACGATTCAGCCTATGACCTTGCGGCCGCCGTTTGGACCAGGGATGTCTCCAGAGCCCTTCGCATGAGCAAGGCACTCAAGGCCGGCACGGTGTGGGTCAACACTCACGGGCGGCTCGATCCCGCACAGAGCTTCGGAGGCTACAGCAAATCCGGAAACAGCCGTGAGCTCGGCCGTGAGAGTGTCCTTTCCTACACGAGGTCCAAAGCAGTCATGATCGACATGTCGGCCTAGACCCCCTTGGTGTAGCCCGGTCCTTCGGGGGCGGGCTACACGGTGTGGACTGCGTGCAGCCCGCGGCCGGCGAGAATGTGCTCATGGGCGACTTTGCTCGCCAATTCCGGATCGCCGGATTCGGCCGCCTCCACAATGGGGCGATGCAGCTCGGGGAAGTCAACGGAAGTACGGCTCTCCAGGATGTCGGCCCAGACATGCGCGGCCATAGCCGTCTGCCAAATCACGTCGAACATACTCAGGAGGTACTCATTGTCCAGTGCCTCCACAGTGCATCGGTGAATCGCCTTGTTGACCAGGAAGACCTCCATGGCGGTGGTCTGCGGGGCCGAGACCAGCTCCTCAAACGTTGACCTCACATACTGCGCCGCCGCGCCGCCGCGCCGCGCAACCTCCGCCAGGGCGAAGGGTTCGATAGCACCGCGGGCAGCGTACTGCTTGTCCAGCTCGGCATCAGTCAGCTTGCGCACAATGTAGCCACGGCGACCTCCGGGCTCGATCACCCGTTCCATCTCCAGGCGATGTAAGGCCTCGCGCACCGGCGTCCGGCTGATCCCCAAACGGGCTGCCAGATCGTCCATCAGCAACCTGGTGCCCGGACCAAGATCCTGCGTCAGGATGCCCTCAGCGATCTGCGCATAGGCAGCGTCAGCGAGCGTCTCACGAGCAAACTCAATTTTCTTCACGGTGTCCGCCACTTTCCTGTTTTTCACAGCCTACCGGCTATTGGCTTACATGGGATTTCCGTATACCGTATACCTTATTCGGGTAACTACCCACGCTCTTGCGTCCTCACCCGCTGACCCGTGAACGTCACGAACCACCAGCGAAAGATCCAATTACGAAGGAGGCGGCCCCATGACCGCACACATCACCGTCGGCGACACTGAGCTCATTCAGGAACGCAGGCTCGTCACCGGGATCCCGGGCCCCCGCTCGCGCGAAATTCTTCAGCGTAAGGAGTCGGCAGTCGCCCGGTCAGTCGGCCACACCTTGCCCATCGTCGCGGATGTGGCAGGTGGCGGAACGCTAGTGGACGTCGACGGTAACTCCTTCATTGACCTGGGCTCAGGGATAGCCGTCACCAGCGTCGGCAACTCAAACCCCCGCGTGGTTCGTGCGGTGCGCGATCAGCTCGACCGCTTCACGCACACGGCCTTCACCGTGGTGCCTTACGAGAGCTACATCGCGGTGGCAGAGAAGCTGAACCAGATCACCCCCGGAAAATTCACCAAACGCACCGCCCTGTTCAATTCGGGTTCGGAAGCGGTGGAAAACGCCGTCAAGATAGCCCGGCACGCTACAGGCCGCCAAGCCATCGTGGCGTTCGAACACTCATTCCACGGACGCACCAACCTCGCCATGGCCCTGACCGCTAAAAGCGCGCCCTACAAACAGGGATTCGGCCCGTTCGCCCCGGAGATCTACCGCGTTTCCGGATCCTACCCTTACCGCGATGGCGGACTCACCGGGCAGGAAGCTGCCCGCCGGGCGATCGAGCATATTGAAAACGAGCTCGGGTCCCAATCGGTTGCCGCCATCATCATCGAACCGATACAAGGAGAAGGCGGCTTCATCGTTCCCGCCGAAGGCTTCCTGCCAACACTGCGGGAATGGACGGAGCGCAACGGGATTGTGTTCATCGCAGATGAGATCCAGTCCGGCTTCGCCCGGACGGGAATGTGGTTCGCAGTTGACCACGAAGGCATTGTCCCCGACCTCATCACGATGGCCAAAGGTATAGCGGGCGGCCTTCCGCTTTCCGCAGTCACGGGGCGTGCTGAACTGATGGATGCTGCCCAGGTCGGTGGCCTCGGAGGCACATACGGCGGCAACCCGATCGCATGCGCAGCAGCGCTTGCCACCCTCGAATCCTACGAAGAAGACGGATTGCTCGAACGCGCCCGGCAGATCGGGGACATCCTGACTGATCGCTTCACCGCGCTGCAGGGGGCCGACCCCCGCATCGGCCAGGTGCGCGGACGGGGAGCGATGATTGCCATCGAGCTTGTCGACCCGGACACCCTGAGCCCCGATCCGGCACTGACGTCCAAGGTGGTCACGTACGCCCACCAAAACGGGGTCATCCTCCTCGCCTGCGGAACCTACGGAAACGTCATCCGGTTCCTTCCCCCGCTGACCATCGAGGATCAATTGCTCCACGAAGGAATCGGAATCGTCGCGGACGGATTGGCGCGTTCATAAACCATCGTCCGACCCGTCGGTTAACCCGGTCCGGTCTTTCCCGTTCAGCAAAGGATGAAACAGCCATGACAGCACAGAGCAGTGATTTGATCAGCCGTCTCGAAGATAGTGACGGCCTGACACAGTACGACCACTACATCGCGGGCGCCTTCACCGGACCCGAGGACGGGGAGTACTTCGATACGGTCAATCCGTACACCGGAGAGGTCTGGGCACGGATCGCCAAAGGCGGCCCGGACGACGTGTCCCGGGCAGTCGCTTCTGCTGCGGGGGCCTTCAAAAGCTGGAGCAGGACCAAGCCCCAGTACCGCGGCAAGTTGCTCATGGATCTGGCAGATCTCATCGAGGCCAACAGCGAACACCTTGCCCGCATTGAGGTCCGCGACAACGGAAAGCTCTACGCGGAGATGGCCGCACAGACCCGTTACATGGCCGGCTGGTACCGCTACTACGGTGGTCTGGCCGACAAAATCGAGGGTTCAGTCATCCCCAGCGACAAGCCCAACATCCTCAACTACACCCGGCTGGAGCCTCTCGGCCCGATCGCCATGATTACGCCGTGGAACTCTCCCCTGCTTCTTCTGGCGTGGAAACTGCCGGCGGCCTTGGCGGCAGGCAACACCGTGGTCATCAAACCCTCGGAATTCACCTCCGCGTCAACGCTGGAGTTCATGACACTCTTCGAAAAGGCGGGGTTCCCGCCCGGCGTGGTCAACACGGTCACGGGTTTCGGGCAGGACGTCGGGGCCCCGTTGGTCAGTCACCCGGATATTGTGAAGGTGGCCTTCACCGGTTCCGAGGCAGCCGGGCAGAAGATCTACGAGAACGCCGCGAGCCAGTTCAAGCATGTTTCGCTCGAATTGGGCGGAAAGTCCCCGAACATCGTCTTTGAGGACGCGGATCTGGATGCCGCTGCTGCCGGTGTTATTTCCGGCATCTTCGCAGCAACCGGTCAGACGTGCATTGCCGGCTCGAGGCTGTTGGTCCAGCGCTCCATTCACGACGATTTCGTCCGGCGGGTTGTGGCACTGGCCGAACAAGCCAAGATCGGGGACCCTATGCTGCCCGATACGCATGTGGGGCCCGTGACCACCCGTCCTCAGTTTGAGAAGGTGCTCGACTACATCGACATCGCCCGGCGCGAAGGGGCCACATGTGTTCTGGGGGGCGCCGCTTACACCGGGGAGGGCGCATCGGGGGGACAGTTCGTCCAGCCAACGATCTTTACGAACGTTCGCAATGAGATGCGCATCGCCCAGGAAGAAGTCTTCGGCCCTGTCCTAGCGGTCATCCCGTTCGACGACGAAGAGGACGCACTGTCCATTGCGAATGACATCAACTACGGCCTGGCCGCCGGAGTATGGACACGCGACATTGGCAGGGCTATCCGCCTCTCGGAAAACCTGCAGGCCGGCACAGTATGGGTCAACACCTACCGTGCGGTGAGCTTCACGTCCCCCTTCGGAGGATACAAGCGCAGCGGTCTGGGCAGGGAAAGCGGGATTGACGCCATGAAGGAGTACCTCCAGGTCAAGTCAGTCTGGATTTCCACGGCTCCGGATACGTCGAATCCGTTCGTCATCAAGTAGGCGTTGAGTGGAAAGGTCCGGGGAGTACTCCCCCGGACCTTTCTGCTGTCCCGGTACCGGATAAGGCCGGCGCGCGAAGGGCCTCCCGGTGCCTGTGAAACACCACAGGACGGGGGCCTCTGCATGGGCGCATTCCGGGTAACAAGGCGTCAGGACGGGGCCGGATACCCGTGACGGTGGGGGCCGGGGGCGGTCATCCTGGAAGTCCATAGCGGCGCGCCGACGGCCAACCGGAATCGCCGCTTCCGGTCGGGTGCCTGTTCTTCATCCGGCGGGCCTGAGAGGGTAATGCAACGCGGGAAGTCCCGATCGCCCTGTGGAGCACGTGCAGCGGGATAAGGATCTGCCCAGGCATGCAGTGCCGGCCGATCGGCAGCCGGTGGCTGCGTCCAGGGCCGAGTTCCGCAGCCTGGATGCGGGGAGAAGCCGGCGGCATGGGATCCCCGAATGAAACCGGGTCGTACCAACACCGGCCCCAGGAGCACCACCCGCATCGATCCGGCGTGCGCATCGCCCGCCGACCACGGCGCACTGACAGGGCCAGCCGCAGACCGGCAATATGTCCCCGCACGGCGTGATCACCATATCGGACGTGAACACAACATGGTTGCAGCGGCGTTGCCTCTGCTTCGACGGCAACGGGGTCCCGTGACGGCGCCCTTGTTGCGCGAACACGGCAGACCGCCGGCGTGCGCGAGCGGTGGCCGGAGCTGCCGGGAATGCTGAACAGGATCGGTTAGGCGGACCGGGCCCCTCCTGGAAACTGCCGCTTCGAACAACTGTTATCGGGCTGTCTGGTGACCGGAGCACCCCGGGCGGGGCGGTGGCAAACCCGGTCAGCGCCAGGGCCCATGCGCCCGGACCAAGCTCATGCCGGCCAATTTTCCAGAGACCCCCGCACGCGTCGGTGCCGGGAAACGGAGGTTGTCTTAGCCCGCGGCGCTCTGGCGGAACCCGGACCATGGCCGAGGAGTCAGGGTGTCACTGCAGGCATCGGCCGGAATGGGCAAGGCCCGGCTGGAACGGAGACTGTTTTTCTCCGGAGGTGCGGTGCGAGGCTTCATTCAGCGGACCGCGGACACGTCCTCGAGCACACCGGCGAACCAGGCTACTGCGCACTCGCCGACAGGCTCCCAGGTCGAGGCGTCGTAGCGGCCGATTTCCCCGACACGCTGCGCCCCCAGCTCCGTGAGTTTGTCGTCGAGTTTGGTGGCACCGTGTCCGTAGGTTTCCGTGTAGAACGTATCGCCAAGACCGAACATTGCATAACGCATGCCGGAGAGGTCCGGGCGGACGACCGAGAGGTCTGCATAGAAGGGCAGCGCCGTGTTAGGCAGGTCGCCCTCACCATAGGTGGAGCACAGAAAAACGTACATTGAATCATGCTGCAGTTCCGCAATTGAGAACGACGACAGGTCTTGTACTTCCACGTCCTGGCTGTCGTTCCTGACCGACTCAGCGAGATCTTCAGCCGCTACCTCTGCGTTGCCGGATTCCGTTCCGAAAAGAACTTGGATCTTCATCGTTTTCTCCTGTCTAGAATGCCTGAGTTAGTTTGCGCCCGGACCGGCGGTGGCCTGAACGAGCTTGTTGTGTGCGATGGCGACCATGTGTTCATGGCTGGGGAACTTTCGGCGGGAGCGGTCCTCCGGCGCGGCTTCCGTCTCTGCGGCGTCCACCCGCTTCCAGGCGGAATAATCGACAGCCCGCGCGCGGACTTCTAGAGGCAGACCACCGTAGCCGGGCTTTGTCTGTTGCTTGAGAGCATCCACGCCCGCGACGATCTCTTCCGCTACGGCCTTGGCACAGGATCTGTTTTCGGCGATCGTTCCGCGGGAACCCCGCTTGATCCAGCCCGTGCGGTACAGGCCCTGGTCTATGGCCCCGGATTCCAGGTTTGCCTTGAGCACGCCGAGTCCGTGCCAGTCACCGCCGTCGAAATCAAAACCGACGGCTGTTACCACTGAGTCGGCGTCCAGGCGCAGATTGTGCCGGTCGTCGTTGATGGAGCGCAGTTCCACGCTCCGGACGTGCCCGTCCCCGTTGATGCTCACGGGTGCCCAACCGAAGTGCAATGCCACCTCCACACGTGTTTCAGTGCCAGGGTCGATCTCGAGAAGCCCCTCAACGGCCTTGGCCCGCGCCACAGCGGTACGGGGGGCGCCCTCCGCTACGTCGATGGGGTCCGGGCATGAGAATCTCACGCCCCGTATGCGTCCGAGTTCGGCGAGCATTACCGGATCGGAGGGTGCGTTTGTGATTGTCGACCGGCAAATGAGGTCGATCCGGCCCGCAGGCGCGCGGACGTATTCAGCCAGGACGGCATCGTCGATGTCGCTGTTGACGAAATCTTCCGGCTGTTTGATGAGCATGCGCAGGACGTCGATGGACACGTTGCCGCCGCCGATAATGGCTACGGATTTCCCGAACTTGGGGAGTCCGGTCTGCTCAAGCGGGTGCGCGTTGAAGAGTCTTGTCAGGCGGCCCGCGCGGTACACCTCGGGCAGGTCTTCACCCGGGACCCCCACCGTGCGGTCCCCCGGCAGACCAGCAGCCAGCACGACGATGTGATGGCTGTTTCGGAGCTGGTCCAGGGAGATGTCCCTGCCGACCTCGATGTTCCCCGCGAAACGGACGTTGTCGCGCTCAAACAGCCGGGCAAACTGCGACTGAATCGATTTGGTGCTCTGATGATCCGGCGCGACGCCGTAGCGAACCAGCCCAAAGGGAGACGCAAGCCGGTCGTAAATTGTGATCTCCGACTGGGGAAGCGACCGCCGAAGGCTTTGGGCAATGTAGCAGCCGGAGGGCCCGCTTCCTACCACCGCGATCGAGAGTGGTGCATCCATCAGTGAGCTCCTTCCGTTAAGGCCATGCTGATGGCGGGGGCAGGCAGGAGCACGGTTGCAGGCGCCAACGGAGCGCCGGCCGGGTACTTGCCAAAGAACAGTTCCGAGCCCCGTTCGGTCAGCCGAAGGTCAAGGATCGCGAGGCCGACCTGCCCGTGATCAAGGGCCGCCGTGGCGAGCTCGATCCGCGTTCCCGCCGGGGCGGCGTCGTCCACGATGTACATGCGGACCATGTCCTGGGATACGTGCAAGCTCGGGTCAGCTATCCGAAGCGAAAGAACGCCCATATAGGCACGAAATTCAACGGAACCGCCGAAGCGCACGTTTTCGCCGCCGGACGATGTATCAAGTCTGGGGAAGTGGTAGTACCCGTCGTCATCGCGTGACGCGCCGCCCGAAACCGTAACGGTTCCGTCACCGGTCTGATTTCGGACGTAATTATCAAAGGATGCATCGATGCGCCATTGCAATGAGTCCGCACCCCCGGGGGCCCGCCTGAGTTTGATCACGTCAGCTCCTTCAAGTCCAATTCTGTTCACCAAGCGTATACCGGATACGAAATACCTACAAGGGTTGGTTAACGTGAATTGATCCGTCTGTTACTGGGGGTGCCGGACCTCGCGACGGCCGGGTGGAACCGCGTGGATTGGCTCGTTATTGGTCAGCTCGGGCCTCCCTGAGGGCCGCTTGGTATGTGGAATTGACACGAAGGGTTCTCCAGCCGGAGCTCCGGCGCATCCCGGGCGCCGTTGTCTCTGAGTCGGGGCAAGGCCGGAGCGGCACAACGCGTCGCCGGCCACCAAGAGCGGTGCTTAGCTATTCCTGGAGGCCACGTTAGCTCCGCTGAGAGGATCCGCGCCTATGCCCGGCGCGTTATTGGATTGGTCTCGGGCAGCCGCAGAGCGTCGCCCGGTTGAATTCACTGGTTCCGGCGGATCCAAGTCTGGAATGGATGGTTATACGGACCGTAGCGCGAATTCCGGGCCCGGCCGGGCGGCCAGCGGATCCCGATGGAGCGCGGCCGGGGGCATCGCAGACGTCCCGCAGAAGCCTTCTGTTACCGACCGCTCCCGCCAGCCTTGTGGTCGCAGGCGTTCGAGAATGCATGGAAGGGCTGGTTTTTGGGAGGCGTTCGGAATGGTCGAACTGTGCCCGTGTCAGGTGCCGTTGTGTCGTGCTCTAGCTTGCGGCATCCAAGGCGGCTGGTCCGGGTCTTTCCTTCGCGGGGTCTGCATCGGTTTCCGGAAGTGGTGCGGCGAGTTGTTCGTCGAAGTTGGCTGCGAGCAGTTCCCCTGAATGGATGATGTGCGCCACCATGGCTGCGCGTGTCTTTTCCCGGTCGCCGGTACGGATTCCCTCTAGCAGTTCCTCATGGTCGGTCACTGTTGCCTGGGGCCAGCCCGGGATGGAGGAGTAGAACTGCCTCGGGACATACCGGGTGACCAGGCCCAGCATCCAGACGATCTTCCGGGAACCGGCCATCAGGTTGATCTCGCGGTGGAAGGCGTGGTTCTTCTCTTCGAGCCGATCGTGGTCATTCCGGGCGGCGGCCGCGATGAGCTCGTGGTGCAGGGCCTCGAGTTCGGCCACATCCTGCTCGCTCGCGTTGGCGGCGGCGCGGGCGGCCAGTTCCCCACCGATGAGGGCCTGGACCTGGAAAAGATCCCGGATGTCCTGTCCGGTAAGAGGCGCCACAACGAACCCGCGCCGTGGCACGAGTTCCAGGAAGCCCTCGACCCGCAGGGCCTGCAGCGCCTCGCGCGCCGGCGTGGTGGAGATGCCAAGGTCCTCACCGATGGTCTCTGGCCGGACGAGGGTACCGGGCCGCAGTTCGCCTGACATGATGAGGCCACGGATGTAGGCGGTTGCTTTCTCGCTCAGTTGCGGGCGTGCGCTGCTGCGGGGGCTGCGGCTGGTCATGGTCTGTGGACTCTTTCTGATCATTTTCCCCACCTAACATACGGCATCAGCCACGGCCGGCCTGGAGTACGGGCCCGCCGTGGCTGATGGGCCATCATGGGAGATTCAGTTGGTGGTTTCGGGCGGGGCCAGGGCGGATGCGTCCAGCCCCAGTTCGGCCAGGATCTTTTCAGTGTGCTGGCCGATCTCCGGCACTGGACCCATCCTCACGTCCGCCTCGCGGGAAGTAACCGGGGGGAGCAGGCTGCGCAGCGGTCCGACGGGCGATTCAACGTCCCGCCAGCGGTTGCGCTCAGCCAGCTGCGGATGAGCGGCGAACCCGTGCATGTCCCGCAACTGGGCATTGGCGATGCCCGCGGCGTCGAGACGGGACACGACCTCGGCTGCCGGAAGACGGCCCAGAACTGCGTTGATGGCATCGTGCAGCGCCGGACGGTTGTCCACGCGCAGCGCGTTGCCTGCGAATCGGCCGTCCTGCGCCAGACCGGGCTGCTGCAGCACGTCCGTGCAGAACTTGGCCCATTCGCGCTCGTTCTGGATGCCGAAGAACACGGTGGCGTCGGCGGCGCCGAACGGTCCGTAGGGTGCAATGCTCGCGTGCTGGGCGCCGCTACGGGCCGGCGGAGCCCCGCCGTATTGGGCGTAGAAGTAGGGCTGGGCCATCCATTCGCCCAGCGCCTCGAGCATGGAGATTTCCAGGACGTCGCCCCGGCCAGTCGTGGCACGCTGCAGCAATGAAGTCAGGATGCCGGAGTAGGCGTACATGCCGGCCGAGATGTCGGCGATGGACACTCCCACCTTGGCGGGGGACTCCGGGGTGCCGGTGACGCTCAGCAGCCCGGCCTCGCACTGAACCAGGAGATCGTAGGCCTTCTTCTGTTCGTAGGAACCGCCGCGGCCGTAGCCGGAGATCGAGGCATGGATCAGCCGCGGGTTCAGGGCCAGCGCCTCGTCCGGCCCAAGGCCCAGGCGTTCGATGGCGCCGGGAGCAAGGTTCTGGACAAGTACGTCCGCCCCGGACACGAGCTTGCGCAGGACCGCCATTCCCTCTGCCGATTTCAGATCCAGGACAATGGATTCCTTGGACCGGTTCAGCCAGACGAAGTAGCTGGCCATGCCGTGGACCTTGGTGTCGTAGCCGCGGGCGAAGTCCCCCGTGTCCCGTTCGACCTTGATCACGCGGGCGCCCAGATCGGCGAGCTGGCGGGTGGCGAACGGGGCCGCGACGGCCTGTTCCAGGGAGACGACGGTGATGCCCTCCAATGGTAGACGGCCCATTTACTGCTCCTTCCCTGCGCGCTGCAGGATACGTTTTGCCCGCTCGGTAACGGGCAGGTCGATCATTTGGCCGTCTATCTGGGCGGCGCCGCCTTCAGCGCCGATCACCGACAGGGCCCACTCGACATCCGCCTGCGACGGGGCGAATGCCCCGTGCACGGCGGCGAGCTGGGCAGGATGGATGCAGAGTTTGCCGCCGAAGCCGAAGTTACGGGCGAGGCGGGCCGAATCAGCCACCCTGCCGGCGTCCCTGATCTCGGTGGACGGCGAATCCAGCGGCGCGGCGATGCCTGCCGCGCGGGAGGCCAGGACCAGGTGCGCCCGGGTATGGTCCAGGAACCGGTCCCCGCCGTCGGCGTTGATGTCCAGCGCGAAGTCGATGGCGCCGAAGGCCAGCCGCGTCACGCCCGGCACCCGGGCCAGTTCCAGCGCGTTCACCACGCCGGCCGCTGACTCCACGAGTGGGACCAGGGCCAGGCGTTTGGGCATATCCATGCGCAGCCGGCGCAGTGCACCGGCGTCTTCAGCCTTGGGCACCACGATGCCGAGCAGACCGGACCCCGGCGTTGCGGCGGAGAGTAACGCGGTGATTTCGGCGTCGTGCCGGCGCGAACCAACCGGGTTCACGCGCACCAGGGCGCGCACGGGGCTCCCGAGGCACGGAACCAGAGCCTCCAGCGCCGCGGCCAGCGCTGCTTCCTTGGCGTCCGGCGCGACGGCGTCCTCCAGATCGATGATGACCACGCCGGCACCCGCGGCTGCGGCTTTCATGAACCGCTCGGGCCGGTCCCCGGGGACAAAAAGGGCGGTGACAGCCTCTGCCACAGCCCGCGCACCGGCCGTGATGCCCGCTGCCGCGAGGTTGCCTGCCGGGGCTGTCACCGAAAATCGCCGATAAGCGGCAGGCTGGACTCGTCAGGTCGCGCAGCTTCCACGCTGGGCAGGTGACCCTGGCGGTACACCATGAACGTGCGGCGGTAGCTGATGACGATTTTGCCATCCTGGTTAAAGCCCTCGGTGGCGACAGTGACCAGGCCGAGGTTGGGGCGGGACTTCGATTCCCGCTTGTCCAGTACCTTGGACCGCGAATAGATCGTGTCGCCTTCATAGACCGCGTTAGGCATGCGGACCTCGTCCCAGCCCATGTTCGCGAAGACGTTCATGGACAGGTCGATGGTGGACTGGCCAGTGACCAGCGCAAGCGTGAAGGTGGAATTGACCAGCGGCAGACCGAACTCGGTGCCCTTGGCGAAATTACGGTCCACATGGGTCTTGGCCACGTTTTGCGTCATCAGCGTAAAGCTCTGGTTGTCCGCCTGGGTCACCGTCTTGCCAAACGGATGGTAGTAGATATCCCCCGGGGCGAAGTCTTCGAACAAGCGGCCGGTCCAGCCCGGTACCACGCGATTTTCGGACGTCCCTGGCTGAGTTATTTCTTCGGTCATCGATGATCTCCTTGGCTTCCGCTGCATCCTCCGCGCCAATTGCTGCGGACTGCCGAAAGCTAATATATTGATTGTCCCAAGCGATTATGCCCAAAAAACGCCTGAAACGTCAAGCATTTGAGAGTTGGAAGGATGCGCAGGAACCCCTTGCCAGCTCCCAATATATTGGAGTAAGGTCAGCTGCCATGGGTGACGGAGATTCGCCCGGATCGATTTCAAGGAGCGACGATGCAAACCCTGGCCACCGGACTGGAACAACTTCGCGAGCAGACCCGCCTCTTCTGTGCAGGTTTTCCCGATGAATACTGGCGCGAGACGGACCACAACCGCCGCTACCCGCAGGAGTTCGTTGACACTCTGACGGAATCCGGCCTCCTCGGCGCCCTTATTCCCACCGAGTACGGGGGCCTGGGCCTGGGCCTGACCGAAGCAAGTGTCATCATGGAGGAAATCAACAAGTCCGGCGGCCACTCGGCAGCCTGCCACGCGCAGATGTACACGATGGGCGCCCTGCTTCGCCACGGCAATGACGCGCAGAAGCAGGAGTACCTGCCGCAAATCGCCGCCGGCAAGCTGCGGCTGCAGGCATTCTCCATCACCGAAGACAAAGCCGGCTCGGACACCACCAGCATCGAGACGGCCGCCGTGCTCGACGGCGACGACTTTGTCATCACCGGGCACAAGAGCTGGACCAGCCGCATCGAGGAGTCCGATCTGGCCTTCGTCCTTGCCCGCACGGCTGCGAAAAACGGGAACAAGACCGAGGGGATCACCCTGTTTCTGGTGGACCTGCGCCAAGTCCGTGCAGAACAGCCCGACACACTCAAGGTGACCAAGGTCCGCACCATGTTCAACTACGCCACCAACCAAGTCCACTACCAAGGCATGCGAGTGCCGGCCTCCGCGGTCATCGGCGAGGTAGGCCAGGGCTTCCGCTACGTCATCGACGGTTGGAACGCCGAACGCATCCTGCTCGCTTCCGAAGCCATCGGCGATGGCTACTGGTTCACCCGGCGCGGTGTGGACTACGCCAACAGCCGTGAAGTCTTCGGCCGGAAGATCGGAACCAATCAGGGCGTGCAGTTCCCCATCACCGATGCCTACATGAAAGTCCGCGCCGCAGACATGATGAGATACGAGGCCGCGCGACTCTTCGACGCCGGCGAGCCCTGCGGCGCCGAAGCCAACATGGCCAAGCACCTGGCCTCGGAGGCAAGCTGGGCCGCGGCAAACGCCTGCCTGGACACCCACGGCGGCTACGGCTTCGTCGACGAATACGACGTTGAACGAAAGTTCCGCGAAACCCGCATGTTTCAGGTAGCCCCGGTCAACAACAACATGATCAAGAGCTTCATCGCCACGAAGGTCCTCGGCCTCCCCCGCTCGTACTAAGGATTCCGAGGGAATGGTCCCGACAAACGTTCGCAAGCAGCCAGCACCCGGGGTACGGGGCTGACATCCGGATGTCACCAAACCGCATAAGGAGACGCCAATGGCGCGCAACCCAGGTACGCTCCCTCTGAACGGCAATACATATCCGTTTTCGCCGACCTTCACCGTGGTAAGCGTCGGTTCGACAGCGGTGCGCGCCATCGTCAGCGGCGCAGACAAGGTGGCGTTACGAAAGCGTGTACGCGCTCTCTCGCGCAAGCACTCTGCACCCACGACGTACCCGGCCTCATCCGAGTGGTCCCGACGCACGATTCACTTCTGGTGGAATTCGATCCATCCCTTATTGAAGCTCCCACGCTTAAACGGTTGGTCAGATTAGGCGATGCTTCAGCTTCGGGGCAGTGAAGATGGCTAGCCGCGCGCCGACCCACTTGTGAGCGGACTGGCAAGTCCGTCATTGCCCGATTCTGTAAGTCATTTCCCGCAGGCCGATAGCGGAGATTATGACAAGGCGGCCGGAGACAAGAAGTCAGGCGGTGACTAACGCCGGGAATCAGGAGAGCGGATCAGTGCAGGATCGGTCGTCCGGCCCGCGGTACGATGGGGCAATCACCGACGGTCTGGACGATCCCGCAGCGCCTCGGAGCCGGTGTGCGGCGCGGGCGTCACAGTTTGCCGGGCGCTGCTGTTCTAGCTAGCGGCGCAACTCTGCCAAAGGCCTCTCGGTTCAAGTTCTGCGACCGTCAAAAACCCTTGGTCGCTAAGGTTGCTTTTCAAATTTCATGAACGAGGGCTTTCTTCCATCATGAGATAGAGCGTTCGACTACCAGAGCATTGAGAATGGCGGCTACGGCAGCTTCCGCAATCGCGCGGTCTTCGGCCATATTGCTCTTGCCGGAGACGCCCACGGCTCCGATGAACTCGTCGTTATGATAAATCGGCACGCCCCCGCCTAGAACGACGAGGCCCGCCACTTGGCCCAGATTGTGCACCAGCCACGGCTCGTCTTTGGCCATCTCCCAGAATTCGTGCGTCGCGAGGCCATTGCCGGCAACCGAATAGGCCTTGTCCTGGGCAACTTGCGAGGATTGGAATGGCGCACCGTCCATGCGGTCGAAGGAGATCAGATGACCTCCGTTGTCCAACACTGCGATGCAGGTCAGACAGTTCATGGCACGTGATTCTTCAATTGCGCGTTCAACGCCCACACGCGCAAGTTCGTGCGTCACCGTGCGCCTAACGAGAAGCTCTGACATGGTTATTGTCCTTCTTTCGTGTACAGGCTGCTAGCCGGTCTAAGCCGCCGGCAGTTTGTCGAAGCAGCGATTGCTGACAGCGGCCCTTGGGTCACCGTCGTAGTTCTGAGTTCGCCTTCCCCAAGCGGCTGAAGACGGGCTTGGTAGTCCTGCCAAGCCCAAGCTGTCGGGGAGGGGTAGATCTCTGCCGCATCTGAAAACGATGCCGACGCCTACAACGATGAAGCGATGGGCGAACCAGTGCCCCTGCAGCCCCTGTATGAACGCGGTCTGGCCAGGAGTGCTAACCCCAGGACTGCTCGCTCATGTGGCGTGCCACAACCTCAAGAACCGGGTGCGAAGGAGGCCGTGAGAGCGCGAACATCACGGCTTCAGCGACGTCCTCGGAATCCATCATGTTCTGCGGTTCGGGCATGCCCGGATTACGCATTCCGCGTGATCATGGCAACTTCACCCACCAGATCTGGTTTTCGGCTCATTCCGTCTCCCTTAGTTGAGGGATCAGATCGGCCCAGTCGTAATCGTCCTCGAAGTATTCCTTCACGCTGAACGTACCGTCTTGGGTATCCTTAAGTGACTTGGGTCCCGGGAAGCCAATGAACTCCCACCCCTGGCGATTGTCATTTCCACCGTAAATCGGGTCGCTGTAAAATCCTTGGGTCGTGTGTACGATCAACGTCTGAAAAAAGTTCAGCCTGTCATCGAACCGGTAGACGAGAGCGGTGCCCGCTTCACTCTCAGGGGCTGAGAGTGACAGTTGCCGGGGTTTCGGGCTCCCCGACAGTAGCTCCAGAATGTTGTCCTGGTCACCTTCGGACAGACTGAGGAAAGTCGTCCGTCTTAGCTCGCCGGCCAGTCGATCGAGGGTAAGAACACCGTCACGGTAGGTCCTCTGAAGCTCCGTGATCCGAGCCCGCCACACGTCGGCGTACTTGCCGTTCAACTCCAGAAAGCCGCTTCCGTCCGCGGCAGCGAAGATGTACTTGGTACCGGAGATGTATCGATCGATAAACCTCACGACCTTCGCCTCGCGAGCACCGGCGTATTCATCCGTAGGGATGATCCGTGCGGTCGCTGCCTCGACCGTCAGCCATTCATGCTCTGTGAAGAAGAGCCTTTGGTCTCCCTGAACGTCCAACTCGTTCAGTGGGGCCACTCTCCATGAATCCATGCCCGTCACAGTGCGCTCCTCTTCTTTCTGGGATCTGATCGCAAAGGCTCGAGTGTGATGTGCCCTTCTCCACCTTTGGCGTAAACCTCTGCGATGTACTCGGCGCATCGCCAGGCGTTCGCCATGATCGTCAACGTCGGATTCACGCCGGTTGCCGTCGGGAAGGAGGAGCCGTCAAGAACAAACAGGTTATTGACGTCGTGTGCCTGGCACCATTCATTCAGTACGGTGGTGCTCGGGTCCGTCCCCATTCGGGCCGTCCCGTGCTGGTGACACGTGTTTCCCGTCGATCGCCCGGCCTCCATATACGTGGGAAACGTCTTTCGCGCTCCCGCCGCCATCAGGATTTCCGCGTTCTTGTCGACTTGCCACTTTGCAAGTTTCAGGTCATTGGGATGGGACTTGTGGGTGATCCTCGCCGCCGGCAAGCCCCAAGCGTCCTTGACGTCCGGGTCGAGGTCGACCCTGTTGGACTCGACCGGCATGTCATGAAGTGTGTGGCCGATCTTCATTGCGTGGTTGTAATACTTAAGGTCCGCGTCCTTGGCCGCGCTACCCCAGGTCGGTCTGGACGGAAACTCCCAATTGATGGCGTGGCACATGTGGGAAGCACCGATGAGCGCTCCGCCGATGTGGCCTCGGTTCTCGTCGGTCTCGTAGAACTCGAACGACCCCCCGCTGATGTAATTGCCAGCGAATCCGTACAGCGGTTCATCACTGTCGAACAGCCCCGTCGAGAAAAGGTACTCGTGGAAAGTCGCGTTGCGTCCGACCTGGCCGCTGCCGTTGGCGATTCCTTCAGGGAACAAGGACGATTTGGACATCAGCATCAACCGGGCTGACTCGATGGCCCCGAGAGTCAAGATGACGAGTTTTGCCTCTTGCTCGACCTCACGTCCCTCCGAATCGATGTACACCACCCCCTTGGCTCGACCGTTGGGATGTACCGTCACTTCCCGCACGTAACATTCCGCCCGTAGTTCGAAGTTCCCAGTAGCCATCGCTTCTGGGATGAAGCTGGTGAGGGTGGTGGATTTCGTGGTGCTCGGGTCGCCGTACCCGTTCCAAAAGCTTGTCCAGTTCCACGGATCTCTTCCCTTGTGAGGGGTAGTTACCATTGCCTGGGGAATCGGCATGGCGTTGATGCCCAGCTTCTCGCAGGCTTGGTAGAACTTCTTTCCGTAGCGCGTGGGTGGTAGTGGGGGGCTGGGGTACCGTGTGCTGCGCGGGGGCTCGTACTTGTTCGCCCCGTCCAATCCGGTGCAGCCGAATTCCCATTCGACCTTGCTGAGGTAGGGCTCGAGGTGCTCGTATCGAATTGGCCAGTCGGCCAGACTTGCGCCTTCGAGATCGCCGTGTAGTGACCGCATGAGGAAATCCGACTCGCTGGGCCTCGGGAACCATCCGGCCCAGTGGACAGTTCCGCCGCCGACCATTTGTGGGGTCATCGAGAACGGGATCTCTTCGGCCTGCGAATTTTCGTCCATTCGCACTGTGCGGGGATTCAGACGAGCGTCAGACCAGAGGTAGGGCCGGTTGAGGAACTTGAGCTCGTCCCCGGAGAAATTGTGGGGTTTTAGCCAAGGGCCGCGCTCTAAGCCGACGACCTTAAGCCCTGCTTCGCTCAAGACTTTGGCGGCTGTGCCTCCCGCTGCACCTAGTCCGACGATAAGCACGTCGACTGATTCTGGCTTCCCTGAATGCGTCATTTGCTACTTCCCTCCTTGGAATTGGCAACCTGGCACTTCGTCGATCGAAAGACTTTTTGTCGGATTCTGCGTCCGAATGCCGGACTGACCCAATCGTCGTGCTGTTAGACGAGAGTCATGTTAACGCCAACACGTGGTCGGCGTCAATGATCTTATATGCCCCAGAAATCTTTAGAATTTTGCTTGCAAATTTCCATGTTGCCGTTAACATCGAAACAGTCAACAACGCGGCACAGAGGTCATCCAGAGAGGCCTTTGCCGTTCTGCATCTTTCCCATAAACCACCCTTGCCGGCTACGGAGCCGATTCTGCTACCGCAGCCGGCGCCACGTGAGGAGCCCGGAATGTTTACAAGACGAGCAGGTCTGGTCGCGCTTGGCAGCGCAGCGCTGCTGCTAACCGGCTGCGGCACTACGGAAAGCGGAACCGCCGCAAAGAGGGTAGGAGGCGATGACGGCAAGATCACGATCGGGTGGTCCGTCGCCCTCTTCAACCACCCCTTCTATCAAAAGATGATGAAAGGCGCCCAGGCGGCTGCCGCTGAGCAAGGCATCGAGCTGTTGATGGTCGACGGCAAAGGTGATCCGGCCATCCAGTCCGACCAGCTGAACAACTTCATCGCTCAGAAGGTGGACGGCATCATCCTCTCCGCCGCGATTTCCGACCCGATGATTCCGGCGATCAAAGCCGTCAATGACGCTAAAATCCCCTTCGAGGTACTCGACCGCCGGATCGCGACACAGGGAAGCGGCATCACCTGGGATGTTCTCGTAAGTTGGGACATGGTCAAGTCCGGTGCAATCGGCGGAGAGCAGATCGTAAAGGCGCTGGGCGGCAAGGGCAAGATCGCCGTTGTGGAAGGATCTGCCGGTGCAGGCTCGACCATCGACCGGGGGGAAGGCTTCTACGGTGTGCTCAAAAAGAACCCGGGCATGGAGGTCGTATACAAGGGCGACGGCAACTTCACGCGCACCGACGGGCAGAGGGTTACCGAAGCCATCCTCCAGCGGTTCCCCGTCGGCCAACTCGACGGGATTTACTTCATGGCAGACGACATGGCTTACGGCGGATTGCAGGCGATCAAGAGCGCCGGCAGACTCGGTGAGTTCCCCATAGTCTCCGTGGACGGTCAGAAAGAGGCAATGGACATCATGCGCGCTGGAGAGACCCAGTACGAGGCAATGGCCTTTCCTCAGGACTCGGGCTACATCGGTGTGACGGTACTGTCGAAAATGCTTAAGGGCGAGGACCCGGACCTGGCGAAGCAGGAATACGAGGGTCGTAAAGCGGGCTTTCTTCAATTCGAAGGTATGCCGTGGGTTCGCCCCGACGTCTATCCGGTGGACAAGAGCAACATGAAAGACCCAGAATTCCTCGGCTGGTAATCGCTGAGCCAACACCTCGTTGTTCTCCGGGTTCCCATTAAGCGGAGCCCGGAGAACAACGCAATAGCGCAACAACGCAAGAGTTCAATGAGGAGCGAGCCACTTGTCTGCGGAGAACGATACGCAACCAGTCCTCCAGATGGAGGACGTCACAAAATCTTTCGGGAATGTAAGAGTCCTACGCGGTGTCAACCTGACCATCAACCGCGGCGAAGTCCACGGACTCCTCGGGGAAAACGGCGCAGGAAAGTCGACGCTGCTCAAGATCCTCAACGGGATCATCGAGAAGGACGCTGGCACCATCGTCCTGGATGGCGAGCCGGTGACGATTGACAGCCCGCATGCCGCCAGTGCCCTTGGTCTCTCGATCATTCACCAGGAGTTGAGCCTGATGCCCCAGCTCTCGATCGCCGAGAACGTCTTTCTCGGGCGCTTGCCGAAGCATCCTAAGCGCCCGTGGGCTGTCGACTGGAAGAAATGCAACCGTGACGCCGAATCGGCCATCAGGCGACTAGGGCTCCGAATGGATCCACGAGAGATTGTCGGCCGCCTGGGGACGGCAGAGCAGCAGCTCGTCGAGATTGCCAAAGCGCTCTCTATGAACGCGAAGATCATCGCGATGGATGAACCGACCGCCTCCCTGACCGAGGCGGAGATCCAACGACTGTTCGAACTGATACACGCCCTGAAACAAGACGGAGTTTCCATTATTTACGTGTCCCATCGATTGCACGAAGTGGGAGAGATCTGTGACAGAGCGACCGTTCTGCGGGACGGGCAGTTCATTTCAACTGTTGATGCGCGAAGCACAACCCCCCACAAGCTGGCGACGATGATGGTCGGCCGCGAACTCGAAGACGTTTTCCCGAAGTCGGCCACCACCAGGGGCCAGGAGACGTTGCGGGTCGAGCACCTGACGACGGACAAGCTTAAAGACGTGAACCTCACAGCGTACTCGGGTGAGATTCTGGGTATTGCCGGACTTGTGGGGTCGGGAAGAACCGAAGTCGCCCGAGCCATATTCGGCGCTGACCCGATCATCTCCGGGGACATCCTGGTACGGGGGAACCCCGTGAAGATCAAGTCACCGAGAAGTGCCATCAGGCTCGGCATCGGACTTGTTCCTGAGGACCGCAAGGTTCAAGGCGCGGTGCTCTCGATGAACATAAATCACAACATCACCCTTGCTGCCTTGGGCAAGGTCACGCGGTGGGGCCAGATTCTTCTGCGCCAGGAGCGCAATGCCGCCAGCGAGTATATGTCGTCCATGAAGATCGTGGCGGCCGGCGCGGACCAGGAGACGTCACGTCTCAGTGGCGGGAACCAGCAGAAAGTCGTTATCGGGAAGTGGCTCTTTGCGGGATCCAAGATCCTGATCGTCGACGAGCCCACGCGAGGTGTCGACGTGGGTGCACGCGCCGCCATCCACGAGCTTCTGGATCGTCTGACTCTCGAAGGCGCGACAGTAATCATGATCTCCTCCGATCTCATGGAAGTCATGGCCATGAGTGACCGGATCCTTGTCATGCACGAGGGCCGCATTTCCGGGGAGCTGAACCGTGACGAATTCGATGAGGAGAAAATCGTCTTGTACGCGTCGGGTCTTCATGCCATGGAACGAGAGACACAACCGTGAGCGGAGTCAAGGAATCGGTGCGGGAAACCGTAGGCCCAGCACTTCGCCACAACGTGAGACTGGAGCAGGCGGCCTCGACCACCTTCCTGCTCGTTCTCGTCATTGCCGTCGGCTCTTTGGCTCCTGGTTTTCTCTCCGTCGAGAATTTCCTAAGCATCGCCCGGGTGGTGTCCATTACGGGCATCATTGCGGCAGGGATGACCCTGGCGGTGATATCAGGGGGCATCGATCTGTCGGTTGGAGCAACAGCTGGTTTGGGCGGCGTGGTCGCGGCGGGCTTGATGACGGGCTCCAACGGCACTTCTACGCTCGGCGGATTCGGCGACCTCCCGGTTCCCGTCGCTGTCGGAGCCGGCCTCCTAGTTGGCGCGATCGCAGGACTCCTAAACGGGCTCATCATCACGAAAACCGGTATCGAGCCGTTCATGGCCACGCTGGGGATGATGATTTTCGTGCGGGGCCTCATTTATCTGTTCACAGGTGGATATCCAGTCCTCTTCCAGGGGATGCCGCCTGAATTCGCCTGGCTCGGACAGGGGGACTTGTTTGGCATCCCAAGTCAGGTAGCGATATTCGCGCTGATAGTTCTTCTTATCTGGTGGATATCCAAGAAGACCGCACTGGGCCGCGAGATCTATGCTGTGGGGGGTAACCAAGAGGCGAGCCGCCTCAGCGGGATCCATGTCAAGAGAACCAAAACCCTCCTCTACGTCATCATCGGGTTCCTTGCGGCTCTGGCAGGAATAATTCTCGTCTCTCGACTGGGAAGCGCCGGACCGAACGACGGCATGGGGTTCGAGTTCACCGCTATCGCAGGTGTCGTAATCGGCGGAACTAGCCTGGCAGGGGGCCGAGGCTCGGTACTCGGCAGCGTGGTTGGTGTCTTCGTCATCGGCATCCTCCAGAACGCACTTACGCTGGTAGGCGCAGCGACAGAAATCCAATATGTGGCGATCGGCATGGTGCTGCTCTTTGCAATCAGCGTCGATGGCTTCATCAGAAATCGAAAACGAGCCTGAGATGTCGGGCCCGAGCTACGAAGGAAGATCCCAGATGTTGAATCAGCAGGTGTCAGCCGACCCAAAGCTCTCAGCGAGGGACGGAGTGAGCACCACAGCAGAGCGTCTTGCGGGCGGCATCGGAGGGCAGCAACGCGCGCTGCTGCTCGTGATCATCGCGCTCGGATGCCTCTACGCAGTATTCGCGCCCGGATTCCTGTCCTTTGCCACATTGGAAAACGTGCTTCGCAGCGCTTCCATCTTCGGCATCGCCGGTCTGGGAATGACCCTTGTGATCCTTACCTGTGGCTCCTTCGGCGGCATCGACCTGTCCGTCGGGTCGATGATGGCGCTTGGGGGTGCAATCGGTGCTGGCTTGCTGGGGACCGCCTTCGCGGCCGAGAACCCCGTGAAGCTGCCCACGTTGCTGTCCATTCTCATCGCGCTGGCCGTGACGACAGCACTCGGCACGGCCAGTGGGTTCCTCATAGCAAGACTGCAGCTTGCTCCGTTCGCCGTGACGCTGGGAATGCTTTACCTCGCCCGAGGTGCCACGTTCATGTTTCTGATTTACGTCGGGGGAAAGGCGACTGCTGCGCCTGTCACCTTCTCGGATCCGGTATTCACCTGGCTCGGCAGGGGGAAGATCGGGGCCGTGCCGACGGTTGCAGTGCTCTTCCTTGTACTTGCCGTACTGATCGCCTACGGCCTCAGGAGTACCCCCTATGGACGCAGCCTGTTCGCGGTGGGCGGCGGGCGTGAGAGCGCGAGACTCGCGGGAATCAACGTCAGGCAGAGAATCATCGCGGTATTCGCCTGCAGCGCACTTCTCGCAGGAGTGGCAGGGATCGCGATGACGGGACGTTTGTCCTCGGCTTCCCCACTTGCCGCGACCGGTTACGAACTAGACATCATCATCGTCGCGGTGATCGGGGGGACCAGCCTAGCAGGAGGCCGGGGGTCGATTCTGGGCACTGTACTCGGGGCAATCCTCGTCAGCATGATCGGGATAGGACTAGACCTCGCTACCGTTCCTTCATTCTTCCAATACCTCATCAGAGGAGCGATTCTGGTTCTCGCAGTGACGATCGACAAGCTGTCCCAAACGAGAACCAAGCGATCCTTCGCCCTGACGACATAGGCGGCACTTCGGCTGGCTCCTTGGCGGCGACTCTGCAAGGGTGGAGGGGGCTACGGTCACCAGTTGCGAAAGGTTGAGATGACTCCAAGAGATATTACTAAACGCCCCACCATGGTGGACGTTGCTCAATTAGCGGGCGTCTCACACCAGACGGTTGCGCGTGTTCTCAATGGGAGCATCCACGTTGATCCGAAGACGCGTTCTCTGGTGGAGGACGCAGTACTCAAGTTGCGCTACCGAAAGAATCCGACTGCTCGCGCCCTGGCGACGCGGCGGACCATGAACATCGGCGTGGTCAGTTTCGGCCTCTCCCTCTATGGCCCTTCCCTTTCATTGTTCGGAGTCGTCGAGGCTGCGAGACAGAATGGGTACGCAACGACCTTGAGCGCCCTGGAGAACGTCAACAAAGACAGCATGAGAAGCGCTCTCGAGCACCTTGCACACAGCCCGGTCGACGGGATCATCTGTCTGGCTCCTTACCAGGGGATCGCCGACATGCTTCAGGAGCAGGCGCCGAACGTGCCGATCGTCGCATTCGAGCCGGGAGTCGTTGCTGGAACAAGGAGCGTGGCATTCGATGAAGTGCTGGGAGCAAGACTGGCCACTCGGCATCTGATCGGCCAGGGCCACGAGTCGGTATGGCACGTCAGCGGCTCCCCCGGATGGTTGGGAACTGACACGCGGATTCGCGGGTGGCACGCTGAGTTGTCTGCAGCGGGAAAGGTGGCTTATCCGGTTATCGAAGGCGACTGGACGGCGCGCTCTGGGTATGAAGCAGGCAAGCTCATCTCCACCGATCGACGGATCACCGCAGTATTCGTCGCCAACGATCAGATGGCTCTGGGAGTGATTAAGGCCCTGGCCGAGGAGGGGATCCGCGTTCCTGAGAACGTGAGTGTGGTCGGATACGATGATGTGCCCGAGGCGGCCTATTATCGACCTTCCCTCACTACAGTAAGACTGGATTTCAACGACCTTGGCCGCCGGTGCCTTCAGCAAGTCGTCGGACTCATCGAGGGCGAACCTCAACCCATGCCCTTGCTCCAGCCTGATCTCATCGTCAGGGACAGTTCGCATGCTGGATGCCTGCCATAACCACCGTCCGGGTAGGGCCGCGGCGTTTGTGAAAACCAGCACTCAGGCCTCGTCCCGGCGTGGGTCAAAGCCGTGCAGTTCCGGGTTGCCGGCAATCTTCCCCGTCCGTTGACGGCTCCGTCTGCGCTCGGCACTGCGCTGCGCCGTCCGCGGACGGTAATTCCCAGAGGCCTCATGAATGTTCCGCCGGATCTCCCTGCTCACAGTAGACGGACTCCGCCCGAGCTCCATGGCAATGGCGCGGATGCTGCGCCGGGCATGCAGCAGGTCTGCGATCGTGATCCGTTCCG
Organism: Arthrobacter sp. ok909; assembly: GCF_900104405.1. NCBI lineage: Bacteria > Bacillati > Actinomycetota > Actinomycetes > Micrococcales > Micrococcaceae > Arthrobacter > Arthrobacter sp. ok909. Next base: position 41,481 of record NZ_FNJS01000011.1, read on the forward strand.
ACTCGGAGAGAAACCGGCGGAGATCGCGGCCGGCCTCCGATGGGAGATGGGAGCATACTTCTTGATGTCCCCGGACTTCAGAACGACGGTGTGGCCGTGCCGCCATCGAGTGCCGGAACTACGGCTGATTCCGACGATCCGGCACGCTTCGGAATTGCCCATTCCCTGTTTCATCAGCTGATCATAGTGAGCCCGTGCTGCGTTCTTCGGAGGGGCGCCCCGGGACTTTCTCTGTCTTTTCATCTCTCCCAATTGCAACTCCTAAAAGCTCAGGTGTTGCAACGACCACTGGACGCCAAGCCGTCACAATGGCTCAGTTTTCGACCGTCACCGACGCCCCGACAACAAACTCCATCGCCGGCAGCCGGTTTCACCCCCAGCGGTGTGTCGGCGGAAAGCAACTCCTCCATGTCCGTCTCTCGTTCGTCGTCACTGCTAGCTAGTCCGTATTCCCACATGGCGCTGAAATAGAGGCCGTTTCCCATACACAGCACGGCCTTGGCCGACGCCGGTCCAATCTCGTCTGCCATCAACCACTGTTGTTGGATGATGGCAAGCGACGTTGCGCCTCACGTGCGCGGCTTCGGCAAGTCGTGACAGGGCCACAAATGATCGGTCCAATGGCGAATCGGACCACAGCAATGTCCGGAGGTAGTATGCGGCTGCCCCTCATGTGCCGAGGCCATGGCCGTAAGGTCTTCATATACAAGACGATCCAGCCGATGCAGCATGGCACCTGTCAATGCTTGTTTGCTCAGGCGCTAGGGGATCAGCGACTCCCGCAGCTGTTGCAGCGCAACACGAACTACGGTCTCGGATCGGTGGATCTCCCTCACATTCATCCCGGTAAACTCTTTCACCGCACGGCGCATGCTTTGCACGTTGGTGAATCCGCACGATGTCGCAATTTCTGAGTAGGTGATCCTTTGGGCGTCGGCCTGAAGGAGGAGCTCCAGCGCTTTGCGCGTTCTCAAGGCGCGTATACGCTCGCCCAAGTGGAGTTCTTCATTCTCGAAAAAGTAGAACAGGGAGCGACGGGAGAGGTTGAACCTTTCGGCGACCATTGCCACGTCCAGATCGGGGTTGTCATAGCTGGCATCAAGGTATTTCTTCACCGCCCGACTTAGGGCCGGTTTCTGCGCCTCATCGTCGACCGGCGCTTCGAGCAGGGAGCCCACCAGGGTCGCCATCACGGATCGGAGGATATCTGCGGTTCCCGATGCCTCCCGGTCGATGCCCGGCCGCTTCCAACTCAAGAGCGCAGGAATCACGAAAGTGCCCACAATTGGATGCTTCGCGAGGTCAGGCAGGCGAAGCAGGGAGCCTAGCGCGGCCTCGCTCACGTTCAGGCTGCTGCGGTCGATGTTGATCTGCAAGGCGTGAAAGCCCTCGGGCGCATCGAAACTGCCGCCCAGCGAGGTATCGATGAACCTGACGGAGCCCGGTGATACTGGCTCAGGCACGCCGTTGAGAGCGAGGGTTAGTGCCGGCGCTTTCCTGAAGTAGACCAGGCGCAGATCCCTAGTGTCGGGGTTGGGCGCCCATGAGCCCAATGCGGGGGCGTTGTACATTTCTATGAGGCTGAAACCTGGACCGGCAAGACTAATGGCCGAAGGAGTGAAGGGCACGGAAGCAGCATGTGCCGACTTTTCCAACCGCATCGGAGTTTCCACGGCACTGCCGTACCACGTTCGCCAATGTTCGAACCTTTGTTCGTGGCTGAGCCCCTCCGGCACTGCATATCGCCGTACATGACCGCCGTTCTCTGAAGCAGATTGAGGCATGCCATCCTCCTTTTTCACAAGCGTGAACCTTCATGGCGCTCCCTTGGAATGGCCACGACATCTTGAGGCAGCGGTTGCGGGGCACACAAGGCCTGCCAGAAAGGACCTCAGCTGTAAGGCATATTTTACCTGTGTACATCTCTAGTTGGGGCGTTGATGGTTTCAGTCCCGGCGCCCCACCACGACCGGTATTGTCGCCGCACTGGCTGGGGTGAGCATGCCGCTGGATAGGCACGGGCTCAGGCGATATGCACCGCTCCACACGAGGAGCTGTTCGTCATGGCACCCGTGCCCTCCACATCTTCGTTTGGAGACGTGGCCAAGGAAATGCGCGGTGCAATTAAATGGCCACGGGGTCCCGGAGTGAAGGCTGGGATACTTGGACGACGCGTTCCACATTCTGCCGTTCGTTATTTTGGTGTCCGCCGGGATCCAGCGTGGCTGCGAGATCATTGACTCGTTCAGGGGCGAGGGCATGTTCGACGGCCAAGATGCTGGCCCCAACGACTCCAGCTTCCGGGCCGGTTTCGGATTGGGTGATATTCAGATGCTGGGTCGCCAACGGCGTTGAGCGTGCATAGACGGTTTCACGGATTCCGGCGATCAGATGTTCTCCGGATTGTGCAAGCGACCCGCCTACGACAATCAGGGAAGGGTTGATGAGGCTCACACACATGTTGAGCATTTCTCCGATGTCGCGACCAGCCTGCCGGACGGCTTGAATGGCAGTCAAATCGCCGGAACGGACGAGTGAGACGACGTCGTTTGCGGTGGTTGCTTCGAGTCCGTTTTCGCGGAGCCGGGCGGCGACGGCCGGAGCGCCTGCGATGGCCTCGAGGCAGGCAGTCTTGCCGCAGCGGCATTGGATTCCTGCCGCGCTGGAAACGGCAATGTGACCGACGTCTCCTGCCACTCCTGCCGCGCCTCGCTGCAATATTCCTCCACTAATAACGCCCGAGCCGATGCCGGTGGCCACTTTAAGGAAGATCATGTTGTCCTCAGTGGGCCAGCGCGTCGCCCGCTCCCCGAGGGCCATAATGTTGACATCGTTGTCGACCAGGACGGGAACATCAAAGGTCCGCTGAACGTAAGCGGGGACATCGAATCCGTCCCATCCCGGCATGATCGGGGGGCTGGTCGGCTTTCCGGTGGAGTGTTCAACAGGACCGGGCAGCCCGATGCCAACAGCGATGATGTCCGTTGCCGGACGCTTCATAGTTTTCAAATGACCCTGCAGCGTCATCGCTAGCCAGTCCAGAACAGCTTCCGGTCCGCAGGAAATCTCAAGCCGTTCAGTGGTTTCCAGGAGAATCCTTCCCGACAGGTCCGTGAGCGCCACGGTCGCGTGTGTGGCGCCGACGTCGGCGGCAGCGGCCAGCCTTGCACCGGGGTTGAAGGCTAGACGCGCCGAGGGGCGGCCTCCAGTGGAAGGCGCATCCGACACCGGTGCAACTAGTCCGAGTTCCAGGAGCGCCTCGAGGCGAGAACTGATGGCAGCTCGCCCCAAGCCCGTTATCCCGGCCAGGTCGGCCCTGGTTCGCGGGCATTCGTCCCGCAGGATACGCAAAAGTTCGCCGGCGCCGCCGTTGTTCATGTCTCTCCGTTTCGGGGGGTCAAAAGAGTGAATGGGGAGCCTGAGGTCTTGACATATCACGCTCACAGGACCCCGAGGGGAACTTATCTCCACTCAGTGTCACGGCGCCCACTCGTTCCCGTCCACTCGTCGATGCCCACAGCATCAAAAAGTGCAACTTCCATGCGCCTTCCATCGCCAACAGCGTCAAAAGGTGCAGACTTTTGCTGACGGGCAACCAAAGCTGCTCCGTGCGTGTCACTGTTTCGGCATGGAAAACGACAGAACCACGACAGCCCCCTCCCGGTTACGGGCCGGGTTCGTCGGCGCCGGGTTCATGGCTGAGGTGCATAGCCGAGCCGCCCGTGCCGCAGGGGCGGAAATCGCAGGCATCGCGTCCTCGAACCCTGCCAGTGCCGCCCGCGCCAAAGACCGCCTAGGCGTCGAGCGAGCTTACGCCTCCGTCCAGGACCTCATCCACGATGACAGGATCGATGTCATCCACGTCTGCACCCCCAACGCCACCCACGTCGCACTGGCCGAGGCAGCGTTGAAAGCAGGCAAGCACGTTGTCTGCGAGAAGCCTCTGGCTACTACCGTGCAGGATGCCACCCATCTAGTGGAGCTGGCCGCTACGGCCGGGACGGTCGCGACCGTTCCCTTCATCTACCGGTTCCACCCAATGGTCCGGGAAGCTCGGGCACGTATCGCGTCCGGCCAAACGGGACGGATCTCCACCATCCAGGGGTCCTATCTTCAGGACTGGCTTTTGTCCCGGAACGACGACAACTGGCGGGTGGACGCCGGTCTCGGGGGCCCTTCGCGGGCGTTCGCCGACATCGGGTCCCACCTGTGCGATCTCCTCGAATTCGTGAGCGGGGAACGGATAACACGAGTCGGTGCACTGAGCCGCACTCTCTTCTCGGGCCGGGCACACCACAAGAACGTCCAGACCGAGGACCTCGTCGCGGCTGTATTCGCGACTGAGAACGGCACCGTGGGAAACCTCCTGGTCAGCCAGGTTGCGCCAGGGCGGAAGAACCGCCTGATGATCGAGATTTCGGGTTCTGAGAGCACGGTCCAGTTCGACCAGGAAGCGCCCGAGACGTTGTGGCTTGGTAAACGGGCCGGTTCCCAACTGCTTGTCCGCGACCCGGACGCGCTTAGCCCCGAAGCGGCACGGCTCAGTGTCCTGCCGGCAGGGCATCCCCAGGGTTATCAGGATGCGTTCAATGCATTTGTCGCCGACACCTACGCCGCAATCGGCGGAGACAACCGCGATGGCCTGCCCAACTTCCGGGACGGCCTCAGGTCAGCCGTCCTCACCGAAAGCATCATCGAATCCAGCAAGTGCGGCGAATGGGTCGACGTCCCAGCCGCAAAAGAACTAGAAGGAGTGGAGTAATGAAAATCATCCAGGCAGGCCTCGACGCACGGGGCGCCCATGGCTTAAGGAAGGCAGTAGCATGATCCGATCTCTCGATCGCGTCAAGCGGTCACGCATCGTAGCGGGCGTGGGAGCCGCGCTCACCGTAACCCTGTTGGCAACCGCATGCACGGGCGGGTCATCAACACCCAGCACGGCGGCGGCCAAACCGGCAGAGCTGCGGATGCTCTACACCACCGATGAAGCCAACAGCGCCGCCGTCGCGTCACTGGTGCCGCAGTTCAAGGAAAAGTTCGGCATCGATCTGAAGATCGACAACCAGCCGTACGACGCGTTGCAGCAAAAGGTCTTCTCCGAGTTCGCTTCCAGCAGCAGCTACTACGACATTGTCGTCGTCGACACTCCGTGGGCGCCGGCCCTGGTGCAGAACCTCGAACCCCTCAGCCAGTACCTCGAGAACGGGGCCCTAAACCCTGACGGCCCGCAGTCCAACGTGGGCGACTTCATCCCAAAGGTGTTCTACGACACAGCCGTCTACAACGCTGATTCCCCGATCAAACGTTACCCGGATCCCACGGCAAAGCCCGACGGGTCCGCGATAAAGAATGCAGGATTCGACGTGTACGGGATGCCGATCCAGTCGAACGTGGCCGTGATGGCCTACCGCAGCGACCTGTTCAACGACCCGGCCCAGAAGGCGAACTTCAAGGCCAAATACGGTAAGGACCTCACAGTCCCAAAGACCTGGGACGACTACGCCCAGGTGGCGGAGTTCTTCACCCAGCCGGACAAGAAGCTCTACGGCACCACCGTCATGGCAGGTGTCGGCGACTGGGCCACCGATGACTTCAAGACCCTGCTCGCATCCCAAGGCGGGGACGGGACCCTGGCAGACCAGAACGGCAAGCCCGCATTCGACACGCCGGAAGGAGTCCAGGCGCTGGATTACTACGCCAAGCTGGCGCAAAGCGGACATGTCCCCCCGGGCAGCACGTCAGCGGACTGGGGTACAACCGCCGAATCGTTCGGCAGCGGGCTGACCGCCATGACGATCAACTACCACGATCTCAAGCTCGGTGACAACGTCAAGGGCGGCACCATCGGCTATGCCCCGGTGCCCACCGCGAAGGCCGCCGGACCCCACTTCGGGACCTGGATGCTGAGCGTCAACAAGAATTCCAAGAACAAGGAATGGGCCTACCAGGGGATCAGCTGGCTGACCGCCGCGGAGCAGCAAACAACGATGACCGCCAAGTCCCTGCACCCCAGCCGGACCTCCGTCTTTGCCAGCATCAAGAGCGATAACCCGCTCGCGCCCTTCTACGACACCCTCGGAAAATCCCTCGCAGAAGGCGTCGGCCGAGCACGGTTGACCAACTACACCGAAGTCAGCCACGAGGTGGCCGTCGCGGTGAACAACGCAGCAACCGGCGCTTCCTCGCCATCGGACGCCCTCAAGTCCGCGTCAGAGAAGGTCTCGGCCCTCCTTAACTCGGCCGGCTACTAAACCATCGGACCGTTCATGGTCGCCCAAGGAGTATCGATTATGAAAACAACCGCCGCACCACTGGATGCGACCTTGACGGTTGACGCTTCCCGCCCCGCGGACGGCCTTGCCACGGCCGGCCCGCGGGACAGGAAGCCGCTGACCTGGAATAAACGTTCGACCCCGTGGGTCTACATGGCCCCGGCCATGTTTGTCCTGCTGCTAATGACGGTGGCCCCGGCCATTTTTATCTTCTACTCAGCCTTCCGCAACGACAAGATCCTCGGGGGCGTGGGCAAATTCGTCGGACTGGATAACTTCATCACGGCGGTCACCAACGCCTCGGTCCAGCACGCATTCCTGATCACGTTCGGCTTCGTTGCGGTCGCGGTGATCCTGGAGATGATCCTGGGCTTCGCCCTGGCACTCCCGCTAGCGGCCCAGACCCGCGCCAACAAGGTCGGGGCCGCCCTCATGCTGCTCCCGTTCGCCGTCACGCCGGCGGTCGCGGCCATGGTCTTCAAGCAGCTGCTGAACCCCAACTACGGGTGGGTAGGCTACTACCTCGGCGTCTTCGGATTTCCGAAAGGCATCGACCTGCTCGGTGATCCGACATCGGCATGGATCGTCTTGGTCATTCTCGACATGTGGCAGTGGACCCCGTTCATCGCCCTGATCCTGATGGCCGGCCTTCAGTCCCTGCCGGGGGAACCCAGGGAAGCAGCCATGGTCGACGGAGCGACCCCATGGCAGATGTTCCGGCACATCACCTTTCCGGCCATGGTGCCGTTCATTGCCATCGCGGCCGTGCTGCGGACCATCCAGGCCTTCAAAACCTTCGATTCCTTCAAGATCCTCACCGGGGGCGGTCCCGGTGAGTCCACCGAGATCATCAACCTGGGCATTTTCCGCGTCGGCCTTCAAAGCTTCAACGTCGGTCTCGCCTGCGCCCTGGGCGTGGTCTTCCTGATCATCCTCTCGCTCCTTATCCCCTTCATGCTGCGTATCATCGGCCGCCGAGCAGACCCTGAGGAAATGTAATGACAACGACATCATCAACCAGCCGCGGGGGTACCGTGGCACGCGTCATCATCGGACGCACCTTCCTGTGGACATGGCTCCTGGTCGGCCTTGTGCCGCTGCTGTTCATGTTCATCACCTCCATCAAGCCGGCCGGGATCGCCAACCAGATCCCCCCGGCCTGGATCTTCCAGCCCACCCTGGACAACTACGTCTCCGTACTGTCAGCCGGCGACGGCAAATCCGAAAGCTTCGGTCAGCTGCTCACCAACAGTGCAATCGTCAGTCTCGGTGCCACCGCCCTGGCCATCGTCGTGGGGGTCCCGGCCGCATATGCCCTGACCATGAGGGATTTCCGGGCCCGAAAGGGGCTCTCGTCGTGGATCCTGTCGACCTACATGTTCCCTCCCATCGTCGCCGTCATCCCGGTCTTCGTCTTCGCCGGCAAGCTCGGGCTCATGGACACCTACCCGGCCCTGATCATCCCGTACGCTGCCTTCAACCTACCCATCGTGGTGTGGATCCTGCGCAGTTCGATCCTGCAGCTGCCCTATGAGATCCAGGAAGCCGCCATGGTCGACGGCGCCTCAACATGGGAAGTGCTCCGCCGGATCATCTGGCCCCTGCTCGTGCCGTCCGTCGCGACGGCCGCTGTACTGACCATCGTCTTGTCTTGGAACGAATTCCTGTTCGCCCTGTCCCTGACCCGCAGCGGAGCGAAGACCGCTCCGGTCGGCCTGCAGCAGTTCACCGGTATGTACGGCACGGACTGGGGCAGCATCACCGCGGCCGCGACGCTGATCGTCGCGCCCATCCTGGTGCTCATGGTCGTGCTGCGCCGCCAGATGGTCGCCGGCCTCACCTTCGGTGCAGTCAAGTAAATGAGTATTGGAGAAGAAAAGATGAAAGCAGTCATCCTCCCCGGTGACAAAAGAGTCACCGTCGTGGAACGCGACGTCCCGGAGCCGGGCCCGCATGAGGTGCTGGTGAGGACCCGTGCCTCCGCGATCTGCCGCAGCGACATGAGCATCTACTACGGCACCCCGATCGTCGGCGGCGAAGACGCCGGCCACGGTTCGGTGATACCCGGGCACGAGGCAGCCGGCGAAGTCATCAAGGTCGGGAACGCCGTGACCCACGTCAAAGAAGGCGACCGTGTCGCCGGCTACCTCGCCGTGGGCTGCGGATTCTGCGAGTACTGCCTCAGCGGCTACATGATGCTGTGTGACGAGTGGAAATGCTTCGGTTTCGACGTCCACGGCGGTGACGCCGACTACTTCGTGCTCCCCGAACGCAACTGTCTTCAGCTCCCAGACGAACTCAGCTTCCGCGCCGGCGCGGTCATGACGGACATGGTCGGCAGCCAGTACCACGTGCAGAAGCAGCTCGGCGCGGCCGGCGGAAAAACCGTAGCCGTCTTCGGCATGGGACCAATGGGATCGGCCGCGGTACTCATCGGCAAGGCCTTCGGCGCCCGTGTCATCGCCGTCGACGTCATCGACCACCGGCTCGAACAGGCCAGCTCGCTCGGCGCGGACGCCGTCATCAACAGCACAACAGCCGACGCCGTCCAGCAGATCCGGGACCTCACCCAGGGTCGCGGAGCGGACATCTGCATCGATTGTTCCGGCAACCCCGCCGGGCAGAACTCTGCCCTGGACGCCGCCGCCAAGCTCGGCGCCGTGGCTTTCGTCGGGGAGTCGCGGGCCACGCAGATCAACCCCAGCGACCAGATGCTCAGAAAACTGCTCACCGTCGTCGGCGGCTGGTACTTCCCCATCAGCGACTGGGAAGAAATCGTGCGCCTCGTCATCGACCAGAAAATTCCGGTCGAAAAGCTCATTAGCCACGACTTTTCCATCGATCAGGCCGAGGAAGCCTTCCGCGCCTTCGACCAACGCGAAACCGAAAAAGCCGTCTTCGTTTGGTAAACCCCGTCAGACCCTCCGAAGGAGAGAACCCATGTTCAGATACGCCGCCGAACTCGTCCCCTACCACGACCACAGCTTCGAAGACTCGATCCGCGACCTTGCCGACATCGGCTTCAAAGAAGTCAACCTCTGGTCCTCCGCCGCACCGCTGGCCCACCACGTCAACCCGGGAGATGACCCCGGCAAGATCCTCGGAGTGCTGGACAAATACGGGATCAAACCCTGCGGCCTCACCGTCTACGGAAAGACCCAGGACGAAATCCTTGAACGCGTCGATTTCGCCGCAGACCTCGGAATCGACACCCTCATCTTCGACTGCGAAGCCAACTACCCCGACTTCGTCTCTACCTTCCTGCCACCCATCGTCGAAGCAGGAGCGCGCCGCGGAGTCCGGATCGCGGTCGAAAACCATCTCACCGTACCTTTCGCCGCCGATTTCGAATCCGGTGCCAACGAAGACCAGCGCTGGGACGAAGGCGTTGACACCCTCGCCCAGATGAAGCGGCTCATCCGCGACATCGACGATCCCTACCTCGGCGTCTGCATCGCTCCCCCGCACCTGTGGGTGATGCAGGACACCATCAGCGAAGCGATCACGTTCCTCGCCGAACGCAAACGGCTCTTCTACTACTACATCTGGGACATCGACCGCGCCTACCGCCACGGCACAGACGGGCTGAACTTCGGTCCCGCCGACCAGCAACTCCCCCGCCCTGGCGGAACACTTGATCACTCCGTAATGCTGGGAACACTGCGCCGAGTCGGGTATGAAGGCGTCGCCAGCCTCAAATGCCACGGAACGCAGGGATGGAGCTTCGAAAAAATCGGTGAACACCTTCGCGCGTCCGACGCCTACGTCAAGGACTGCATGAAAAAAGTCCAAGCCATCTGAGAATCCCGGACTCACCCACACGGTCCGGGGACGGCAGCGGCAATCCCCGGTATTTTCCCGGCCGTACCCGATCTGCAGTCCCCGGACCTCAAGAACGGAAATCCGAAAAGGCAGCAGGTGCCGTCCTAGCCGGACCGACAACCGTTGATCCGGACGCGTCGACCCGAAACCGGCGATCCGACCCAAACCGGACCACCCAGACGATTACCGAAGGACCCTGAGATGCCCCGCCCGTACACCCTGTTCACCGGCCAGTGGGCCGACCTGCCCTTCGAGGAAGTCGCACGCCTGGCCTCCGGCTGGGGCTACGACGGCCTCGAAATCGCCGTCTCCGGCGACCACCTGGACGCCTGGCGCTGGGACGAGCCCGGCTACGTCGAGTCCAAACTCGCCGTGCTGGACAAGTACAACCTGAAGGTCTGGGCCATTTCCAACCACCTCAAGGGCCAGGCCGTGTGCGATGACCCGATCGACTTCCGCCACGAGGCCATCGTCGGGGCGCGCGTGTGGGGCGACGGCGAGCCCGAGGGCGTGCGTCAGCGCGCTGCGGAGGAAATGAAGCACACCGCACGGCTGGCCAAGGCCCTCGGCGTGGACACCGTGGTCGGGTTCACCGGCTCCTCGATCTGGCAGTACGTCGCGATGTTCCCGCCCGTCCCGGAGAAGGTCATCGAGGCCGGCTACCAGGACTTCGCCGACCGCTGGAACCCCATCCTGGACGTCTTCGACGACTGCGGGGTCCGGTTCGCCCACGAGGTCCACCCCTCCGAGATCGCCTACGACTACTGGACCACCGTCCGCACCCTCGAAGCGATCGGCCACCGCAAGGCCTTCGGCCTGAACTGGGACCCGTCCCACTTCATGTGGCAGGGCATCGACCCGGTCTCCTTCATCTGGGACTTCAAGGACCGGATCTACCACGTGGACTGCAAGGACACCAAGCTGCGCCCCACCGGCCGGAACACCGTGATGGGCTCGCACCTGCCCTGGGGCGACCCGCGCCGCGGCTGGGACTTCGTCTCCGCCGGGCGCGGGGACGTGCCCTGGGAATCGTCCTTCCGCGCCCTCACCGCGATCGGCTACGACGGCCCCATCTCGGTCGAGTGGGAAGACGCCGGCATGGACCGGCTCCACGGCGCCCCCGAAGCCCTCGCCGCCCTCAAAAAGTACGACTTCCCTGCCTCCCAGACCAGCTTCGACGCCGCCTTCAAGCAGTAAGGGCTAGCCGTGGAGGTGACGGGGCCGATGCCACGCTTCACGAAGCTTTGACAGCGCTGCTTAGGGCAGAGGGTACGGCCGGGGCACCCGGGACTCATAGGACCGTCGGAAGGATTGTCTACACGTATGTGACCATGATCCGTCTTCGAGCATATAAGCGAAGGTGTAGCGCCATCTTGCCATCCGCTGCTCACCACGAGCGGCCTACGACGCCGGACATGGCTGGCGAGCTCTGTCCTCAAATCCGTAAAGGAACAGCGAACCGAGAAAGAACGCCGCGGCGGCGATCCCAAGCAGCACAGCCCATCTCTAGATCCATCTGCGCCAAAGCGGGCATCACGGCGGACTCCATGCTCCCCATCGGCGTGCCGGTGTCGATGTTCCCGCCGCCGAGGTTCAGGAGGAGGAGGAGGTTGACGCCCCGCCTCCGCAGCTCATCGGACAGTCCGAGCCTGTTGATGGCGGGCGCCCCAGTTCTGCCCAGAGTGGTGATCACTAGCGGCCTACGGATCGTCCTTTTCGGCTTCGGCCGGCAAGGACTCGATGTGGGACTAGGTGGTTGTTGTTCGCGACGCCATTCAAACGGCCCCAGCCACTATCGACCGCTCTAGGCGATGCGCGCTACTTGATATTGAGGAGACAGCATGACCCCGTACATTTGCCCGGCAGCCCCGATTCCCGTGCGGGCGGTGATGACCTGGTTCAGCGACGAATGCCAGCTTCTGGTCGAGTGCCGAGGAGACGTCCCGCGTTCCGGTTCCTTCATCGTGGGGCTCGAGGTGAAGAGCGATAGCGGGGAGATCCGACACTGTTGCATCGAGTATGCGGACGCTTCGCCGGCCGGAATCTTCACTTTCGACCTTTGGTGGAACCTACAGTTTGCACATGACTTGGGCACTGTGAAGATGAGAGGCCCCATTCTCGAAGGACGGTTCCCGGCATGGATTTTTAGCATGCCGGGCTCGGCGCCGTCGTTTTCCGTCTTCTGCATTCAGAACGGAGTGACCACCGCAAGCGGCGTTCAAGTCGAGCAGACCTCAGCCCAGAATTGCCCGGCCCGCAGTGGGTAACCTCGACCATCCCGGTTACACGGTCAGCCCGCCGGTCGACAGTGAATACTAGGTGGTCAGACCGTTTCCACTTCCACGCCAGCTGACCGTAGGGACTCGAGCATCTGTGGCTCTATGCCATCATCCGTTAGGACGAGGTCGATGTCAGCCAACCCTGCGTGTCTCCAATTGCTGACCCGTCCAAATTTACTGTGGTCCGCCAAGAGGATCCGGCGGCGGGCGCTGGCACACATCAGCCGCTTCACTGCGGCTTCGGCGGCATCGGGCGTGGTGAGACCCCGGTCGAGTGAAACGGCGCTGGCGCCCAGGAAGGCGACGTCCACATTGATGTCGGCAAGGGCGCGGGCGGCCCAGTCATCCACTTCCGCTGAAGTAACCGGGCGTACCCGGCCACCGAGGGTGTAGATCGTAAGGAGAGGCGAGTCCATCAGTGCCAGTGCGATCGAGAGCGTGTTGGTGTAGACGCTCATCGCCCTGTCCCGGGGAAACAAGTCAGCGAAACGTGAGGTAGTTGACCCTGCATCGATGAGCACCGACCCGGCGGCAGGGAGGTGACGGAGTGCCGCGGCGGCTATTCGGGTCTTTTCCTCTGTGAAGGCAGTTCTGGAGGCAACGGGGGGCTCGTAGGTGAGCCGTCCGACGGGTACTGCTCCGCCGTGGACCCGCTTGATGAGCCCTAGCTGCTCAAGGGCCACCAGATCCTTGCGGACGGTCTCGTTCGTGACTCCCAGCTCCAGGGCAATAGCTGTGGCATCGGCACGCCCTTCCGTCCGAAGCGTCGTCAGGATGCGTTCCCGCCTTTGGTCGGGAAAAGGGACACGGGTGTCGAGACGTGTGGTGGCCGGGTCCGCGGTTGGGGTCATGGCGGCCTCTTTCAAGTGTGGCGTCAGTGATGTACCCAACCGTGTCACGAAAAGTGCCCTAATGAGAAGCCAGGTTAAAAACAACCTTGGCTGGTTCACCGGCGGACCTCGGATGGACGCGAAACTTTAGCGACCGCAAAGGGTGCCGGGGCCATGTTTCGGCAGGAAAGCCGCGCCATGATCCCCGCCCGCGCGGCCCTCCCTTGGGTATCCAGTTGGCCCCTGTTCAGTCGTCACCCGCCGTTAGATGGCGAAAATGGTCCAGTTTGCGATGTGCGTCGCCCCGGGCAGGAGGTGAACGACGTCTTCGCCGGAGTTAAACGCATCGGGCGGGCAGCTCATCGGTTCGACGGCAAGTCCGAGCCGGTGGCGCTCAGCGACCACGTGGTCGGCGGTGTGGACCTGGACCCAGTCGCAAGACCGATCCCAGCGGATTCCGACACCGGATCCGCCGGGCTCCGTGAGCCGAACCCTTGCATTCCCCTGCGGATCCCGGACGAGACCGGTGAATGGATGATCGATTTGGACGCCGCCCAATGTCCGTGCCTCGCGGAAGTCAAAAGGCCCGTCAGCAGCCGGGCGCCTGCCCAGGGGCAGAAGCCGGTCGGGGGTGACCTCCAGGAATGTGTCGGCCGGCAGCTCGAGGCTCCAGGAATTGAGTGCTGACTTCCCGGCCACCAGGTAGGGGTGCGGACAGATCCCGTAAGGTGCCGTGTGATCGCCCGTATTCGTAGCTGAGACTTCTGTGTGAAAGCCGGCATCGTCCAACCGGTAGGTGACGTCCAGCAGCACCGAAAACGGGTAGCCTGCGCTCGGACGGATTGCGTGCCGCAACCGGATGCCCGACGGCTCGGACAAAACCAGCGTCCAGGGCTGTTCACAGACCAGGCCATGTAGGGCGGCGTCGCGTTTTGGTTCGTTTACGGGCAGCTGAAGCTCCCGCCCTTTATATGTATAGCGTCCATCCGCGATGCGGTTTGGCCATGGGGCCACCAACGCGCCGCGGTAGTCGGGAACCGGCTCGTCTGCCGTGAACCCCACAATGAGGTCGCGGCCCCGGAATCGGAGCTGTCGGACGGTAGCTCCTTGTTCTGTTACGACGGCGGTGTAGTTGGCCGCCGTTATTTCGTACTGCGCCCCGGTGGCGCCGATGCTCACATTTTGGGCTGTCTTCACGGGATCTTCCTGGCTGGTCTTCTCCACTGCAATTCCTAAGCCTTGTCGGCATATTGGCTTTCTAGCCCCACGATTGTTCGGACATGTGTCGGAAGGCAACCTCAAGGATCCGGAGGTGCCGCGGGCGGGAGAGAGCAAAGAGCACAACCTCGGCGACATCGGCAGGAGTCATCATCTCTTGCAGTTCCGGCATGCCCGGCCGGCGCAGGCCGCGTCCCATCCCGAAATTGCTAGCGACGCCTCCGGGACAGATATTCGTGCAGCGGATGCTGCTGCCCCTAAGCTCATGATCCAGCGATCGGGTGAATCCGACTTGGGCGAACTTGGTCGCAACGTATGCGGCTTCATCGGGCAGCCCGCGGCGGCCAGCTTCGGACGCCACGGTGATGATATCCCCTGCGCCTCTTTCCTTCAGGTAGGGAAGCGTGGCTTCCACCGTGTGGAAGAGGCCCGCCACATTCACCTCGGTCATCTCCTGAATGTCGCTGTCGGGGGTGTCGATGAAAGGTCCCCAGGAGCCAACCCCGGCGTTGGCGACGACGATGTCGATACCTCCAAAATGATCGGCGGCCCGCTCGGCGGCGCCCTTCATCGCCTCCCTATCCCTGACATCGGCCGCAACTGTCAAACTGTTGGGAAGCCGGGGACCCGAGCCGGATCTGGACACGATGCATACGGCCGCTCCTGATTGGGCCAGGGCGTCCGCGACGGCGGCACCGATGCCGCCGCTGCCTCCCGTGATGAAAGCGGTTTTGCCCAGCAGCGGCTGGTTGACTGTCTCGTTCATGATTTTCCTGTCCTAGGTGAAGAAATGGTTTTCAACGCTTCACGTACGACCCGGGCGGTCCGGGTCCGCGCTGGTGCCAGGTACTTGCGGGGATCCACCAGTTCCATGGGGCGAAGAGCCTCCCGGACGCCCTCCGTAAAGGCGATGTTGAGCATGGTCCCGATGTTGATCTTGGTCATGCCGGCCTCAATGGCCAACGCTAGTTCTGTGCTCGGAACGCCCGAAGACCCGTGTAATACGAGGGGCACGTCGACGACGGCGCGGATCCGTCTGATCAGGTCATGGTCAAGAAGCGCTGTCTGGGCGGTCATCGCATGTGAGCTCCCCACGGCAACGGCAAGAGAGTCGACGCCGGTGGACTCGATGAAGGCCGCCGCTTCCGCCGGATCGGTTCGGACGCCAGGGGCGTGCGCACCGTCTTTCCCCCCGACCTCGCCAAGCTCGGCTTCAAGATGCCAGCCTTGGGTCCGCGCAAAGGAAACCGCTCTGCGGGTAGCGGCAATGTTTTCCGCGATGGCGAGCTTCGATGCATCAAACATGGCTGAAGAGACCCCCGTTCCCACTGCCTGCTCCAGAAACTGAAACTCTTCGATATGGTCCAGGTGCAAGGAGACGCGGGCATGCGACGCTTCCGCCATGGCGGCTAAACCAGCCAGCAGCGGCCTGACCTGGCCCCGGTGGAACTTGACGCAGTTTTCGCTCACCTGGAGCACGGCAGGAAGCCCGATTTCTTCGGCGGCTTCAACGATCGCCTCGCCATGTTCAAGATTGATGACGTTGAAGGCAGCCAGCCCGACTCCGCCGGCCATCGCCTCCCGCAACAACTCTCCGGTGTGGACCACAGGCATGCAATTCTCCTTAGTTAATTTCCCGACATGGGACGAAAGCCTTGTAGGCGGCTGCGATCACAGGACTTTGGGATGTGACCTTGACAACACTCCAAGTAAACACAAGAATATCCAATAGAACGCAATAAGCAATGGGAGACAAGGAGGTGACAAGGCAATGGTGCTAACAGTCGGTCTGGATGTCGGAACTACATCAAGCAAGGCAGTAGTTGTCTGTGAAAACGGGAAGATCTTGGCTCAGGGCCGTGCCGGCACGCCGTGGGACACCTCGGCGTCCGGCGTGCAAGTCGCCGCTTGCGATTTGTTGGAATCAGCAAAGGCGGCTCTGTCACTAGCCCTGAAGGATGCGCCCTCCGGCCGGATTGTCGCGCTCGGCATTACCAGCATGGGTGAGTCGGGTGTCCTTGTTGATGCCCAAAGCCGACCACTCACTCCCATAATCGCGTGGCATGACACCCGGGACGGCCAGGAGCTGGCGGACCTGAGGAACCATGTCACGGAGGACGATTTCGCAAGGCGGACGGGTCTGCCCTTGCGGGCCCAATGGTCGCTGACGAAACACCGGTGGTTGCTGGACCATGTTCCCGCCGCCGGCCGTGCCGTGCGCCGTTTGAATATCGCCGAATGGATAGCTTTTTCGCTCGGCGGCGAAGCGGTCACAGAACAATCTTTGGCGTCCCGCACGGGCTGGCTTGACTTGGCGACCCGAGACTGGTGGAGCGACGCACTGGAGTGGTCGGGCCTCAACGTATCCCTCCTGCCGGAGCTGGTCACGGCCGGCACCAATATCGGCACCGTTGCGGCCGAGGCGGGCTTGAGCCGTCTAACAGGAGCCGCGCTCACGGTCGCAGGTCACGACCATCAGGCCGCGGTCGTCGGCGCAGGCGCCGGCGGAACAAGAGACGTACTGGACTCCTGCGGCACCGCAGAGGCCCTCGTTCGAACGATTGATCCCGGTCTGGAGCCGGGCGCTGTCCTCAAACTGACCCGGGCGGGCATCACCGTTGGCTGGTCGGCTATTGCGGACAAGTGGACGATGTTGGGCGGCACGCAAGCCGGAGTGATCCTGCAGACCACCCTGTCCATGCTCGGGCAGTCCACCCGTGACATCTGCCGTCTCGACGGGGAAGCAGCGGGCACCCGCACTGGCGGCCTTCGTCTCAGAGGCAAAGATCCCGCGTCGCTAACTCTCGAAGGGATTTCGGGCCACGTGACCCCGGCCCGGGTATGGATGGCCGCCGTGGACGCGGTCACAGCCCAGGCGGACGAAGTCCACACCGCGATGAACGCCGTGGTCGGTCCGCATGCCTCCATGGTGGTGACTGGTGGATGGTCCCGCAGTACGGCACTCCTCAAGGCCAAGGAGCGCGCCTTCGGTAAGGTGCGGCTCTCCTCGGTCCAGGAGACCGGAGCCCGCGGAGCGGCCCTGTTTGGCGGAATGGCCGCGGGCCTCTTTGGAGACATTCATGACTTTCCGGCGCCGGCCCAAACTCCCGCTGCGGCTTTCCCGCAGCAGGGCTCCCTCGTCGGGCCGGACAACACCTCAAGAGACAGGGTGCCGTCATGACCGAAGTCGAAGACGCTTCCCGTCAAGACCAGCGGCTGCTCTATCCGGAACAACGCCGCGAATTCATCCTAACCATGCTCCGTACAGAGGGACGGGTCGACGCAACAGGAATCGCCGAGGACCTCGCTGTAACCAATGAAACGGTCCGAAAAGATCTGGTGTTCCTGGAACAGTCTGGCCTGTTGCGGCGCGTACATGGCGGTGCGGTGCCCGTCGGTCGCCTGACCTATGAACCCGCGGTTGCCAGACGCACTGGCTTTGCCGAAGAAAAGACCCGGATCGCCAAGGCGGCCCTGGAACACCTTCCCGCGGGCGGGTCAGTGCTGATCGACGCAGGTTCGACCACTGCACGTCTGGCGGATCTATTCCCCCGCGACCGGGAGATGACGGTTTATACGAATACGCTCACCATCGCGGCCTCCCTACTTGACCGGCCTCTGCTGACCGTCTACACGTTTGGTGGCCGGATACGGCCGCTGACGGCGGCCCAAGTGGACCACTGGGCTGCAAGGTCCCTCGGTGAGATCAATGTTGATGTGGCTTTCCTGGGAGCAAACGCAGTGTCCGTGGATCGCGGGTTGACTACTCCGGACCCTGCAGAGGCAGCCGTCAAGAGGCTCATGCTTTCCAGCGCCCGCAAGCGAATCCTGTTAACTGACCACAGCAAGTTTGGCTGCGTAAGTAACTGCAAGCACGCTGATCTGGCCGATATCGACCTCATGATTACCGACGAAGGCGCGGACAGCCGTGAACTGAAGGCCCTGAGAGCGGCGGGAGTCGAGGTGCAGCTGGCATGATTGTGACCGTTTCGCCGAACCCCAGTGTGGACCGGACCATGCGCGTTGAAGCGCTGCCCCGCGGAGAGGTTGTACGCAGCCTGCGGACCTACAGCGAGCCGAGCGGCAAAGGCGTGAATGTGGCGGTTGCCCTGCACTCTCACGAAATCGACGTCCTGACGGTCCTGCCCGCAGGCGGCTTCGCCGGCACACAGATCACTTCGATGCTGGCCGCCATGGGTGTGCCCTACCTGGCCGTTCCCATCGCGGGCGAGATCCGCAGCAACGTCAGCCTCGTGGAACCCGACGCGACAGTGACAAAAATCAATGAGCTCGGCCCTACGCTCGACCGGGCGGAAGCGGCATCCCTGGTCGCCGCGGCCCTGAGCAGTATCGGCGAAGGCGACTGGATGGCCGCCTGCGGGACCCTTCCTACAGGCGAAGTCGAGTCTATATATGCAGAGCTGGTAGTCGGCGCACGCGTGCGGAACGCGCGCGTCGCAGTCGATACCTCGGGCGAGGCCCTGCGGAAAGTGCTGCAGTACGGGCCGGACCTGATCAAACCCAACGCCAGCGAGCTCGCGGAGCTCACCGGCAGGGCGATGGAGAACCTCGGTGACGTCGTCGACGCCGCTGCCGAACTCCGGCAACGAGGTGCACGGGCAGTCCTGGCCAGCCTGGGATCCGACGGAGCAATCCTCCTCGACGATTCCGGCTGCTACTACGGTCGCGCGCCCGTCGATAGCGTCGTCAGCGCCGTCGGCGCCGGCGACGCGCTGCTAGCCGGATTCCTGGCCGGCGGCGGAAGCGGAAGCCAAGCCCTGCGGCAGGGCATGGCGTGGGCGGCTGCCGCCGTCCAGCACGAGGGCACCCTCTATCGGGGCCAAGGCGTCCCGACAAATGTGGAAATCAGCAACGATCCCGACCGTAACCGAGCCCTCAAGGAACCTTGTACCGACTGGTATCAGCCGGGAGAATGCCCCCGCTAGTCCCCCGCCAGCAGTCTCTATGCCACGGCGGTGGTCTTACGTCCGTCATCTGGCTTGCCACCCCACCAATCTGTGGCTACACCCTACCCAATTTAGGAGCATCATGGTTACAAAACGCGCTACGCGCTTCGCTCTCATCTCCTCCCTGGCTGCCGCGACGATGATTTTCGCCACGGGATGCGGCGGGACAGCGCCCGCCGCTTCCTCGTCCTCCAACGAAAAAGGCCTGATCGGCATCTCGATGCGGTTCATCGCCGGAAACTCCTGGCTGAGCACCATGTCCGACGGCGCCGTCAAGTCAGGCCAAGCCAAGGGCTACACCATGGAGGCGGTCGATGCGCAAGGAAGCGCGCAGACCCAGATCCAGCAGATGCGCACCTTCATCAACAAAGGCGCCAAGGCGATCATCATCGAACCCGTAGGCGACCGCAACGTTGCCAGCGGCATCGAAGCCGCCAAGGCGGCCGGCATCCCGGTCATCGTCGTCAACGACAGGGTCTCGGAAGAGCTCGCCGCGAAGGTCTCCTGCAACGTTCACGACGACGGCGAGGCTACCGCAGCCCTCGTGGGCGAGAAAGCCGCCGCCGCTGCCGTGGCGAAGAAGGGCGAAAACTCCACCATCAGCCTGTACATCCAGGCGTTGTTCCCCCAGGAACTGGTCACGCAGAGCCGGGAGAACGGTTTCATGGCCGGCTGGGAGAAGTACATGGCCCAACACCCGGGCGTGACGACCAAGCGGATCCCCAACAACTACGGCGAAGCACTGCCGGACAAGACGTTGGCCGCCATGCGCAACGTCCTCGCCGGCAACCCGGATATTGACGTCGTGTTCAACCAGACGGACGTCGTCATGCCCGCCGTCACCGAGGCCCTCAAGGGCTCCGGACTAATGGACCAGCAAGGCAACACGAAGGTTGTCATCGCCGGATTCGACGGCGGAATGGACGTCATCAAGAGCATGGCCACCAACCCGTCTTCACCTATCGTCGCCGACGGCTTGAATCAGCCGGCCCTGCAGGCGGGCTACGCGGTGGATGAGGCGATCGCAGCGATGTCCGGCACTCCGACCGGCAAATGCAGCGGCTCACCGGCCACGCGTGTGCTCCCCGCTCTCGCCGTCACACCACAGGACGCGTCCAAGTACGTGACCGAGGGCCTCGCCTTCGCCGGCCAAGAGTAAGCAGGAGCAATCATGACAGCGCCCGCTGAGACTGCCTTACGGCCACTGATCGCCGTGGCCGGTGTTTCCAAGGCCTACCCTGGCACCCAGGCTTTGAGCAATATCGATCTGCACATCATGCCTGGAGAAATTCATGGCATTGCCGGGCAGAACGGTGCCGGGAAGTCCACACTGGTAAGGATTCTGTCCGGAGTGGAAAAACCTGACTCCGGAACAGTCCTCCTTGACGGGGCCCCCGTCAGTTTCGACAATCCACATGCGGCCCAGCGGGCGCGGATCATGACGGTGCACCAGGAACTCAGCCTGATGCCACACCTTTCCGTGGCCGAGAACATCTACGTCGGCGAGCTGCCCCGGACGGTGCTTGGAACTGTCGACTGGCGGACGGTCCGGTCACGGGCACGGGAGCAGCTGCTCCGCCTCGGGTTCGATCTCGACGTCCGGGCCTCCGTCGGTTCCCTGCCGATCGCGCACCGGCAGGCAGTGGAGATCGCCAAGGCTGTCAGCGGCAACGCCCGGGTGCTGATTCTGGATGAACCCACCGCTACATTGCCCCGGCACGACGTCCGCCAACTGTTTGACCTCCTCAACCAGCTGAAGAAACTTGGCATCGCGATCATCTACATCTCGCATCATTTCGACGAAATGTATGAAATCTGCGACAAGATCTCTGTGTTTCGTGATGGCAGGCGGGTGGCGGTCCATGAGGCCGACGCCAGCCGCCATGACCTGATCCTGCAAGCAATGCTGGGCGGAGTAAGCACGGAACAGTCGGCGAAACTGCAATTAGGCTCCAGCGAGACGCCCCGCCTGGGTGTGGGCCGAACCACGGGAGAGGTAGCCCTGGCCGTTAGGGGGCTCCGGGACGGCCATGACCTCCACGGCATCGACTTGACGCTCCATCGCGGTGAGGTGCTGGGCGTCGCCGGCCTGTCCGGGAACGGTCAAAGCCAGCTGGCGGCGGCCCTGTTCGGGGCGGAGAAATCGACCCAGCAGAGTTTCGAGATTAACGGCCGGAAGCGGCACACAGCGGATCCCGCAGAATCGATCAGGCTCGGCCTCGGGCTGTTGCCCGAGGAACGCAAGGCCCAAGGCCTGGCGCTCACGATGTCCGTGACCGAGAACATCACCATGGCCTCACTTGCGAAGTTTTCACCCGGGTTCTTCCTAAACCGGGGCAGCGAACACAGAGCCGCCCTCCGCATGCGGGACGCGCTGGCCATAAAAGTGGCGTCCGTGAGGCAACCCGTCGGCAATCTCAGCGGCGGCAATCAGCAAAAGGTTGCCCTCGCCAAGTGGCTGGTCAGCGGCGTCAAGACACTGATCATCGTGGAACCCACAAGAGGCGTGGACGTGGGTGCAAAGCTCGAAATCTATGAGCTTATCCGTCAGTTCGTGGAAGACGGCGGCAGCGTCATCGTGATCACCTCAGAAATCGATGAAGCGCTCATGTGCGACCGCGTGCTGATCCTCAGCCGTGGCCGGATCTCCGGGACCGTGGACCGTGCCGAGATCGACGAACACGGCGAAGCCGCCGTCCTTAATCGATTCAACTGATCACCCAAGAACCAGTTCTAACAATGGAGTTGTAACTCGTGGCCCTCAATACCAGTCCAGTCACCCCGCCTCAGCCCCAGACCTCCCGGCTGTCCGCTGCCGTCAATGCCCTCCGTACGTTCACCAGCTCGCTTGGCTCCAAGGGATATCTCTTCGTGGTCGGCGCCCTTGTGCTTTCGGTGGGGAGCGTTCTTTCTCCCTATTTCATGACGTCGCGGAACCTGATAGCCGTGCTCATTACGGCATCGGTTGTCTCCGTGCTTGCCGTCGGCCAGTATCTGGTCATCGTTACCGGCGGCATTGATCTTTCGGTCGGGGCCGTAGCCGCACTATCCTCCGTCACTGTGGGGCTTGCCCTGCAGGGAGGCATCTCGTGGCCATTGGCGCTGCTGCTGGCGCTGCTGGTCGCTGGCTTCGTGGGCGTCTTCAACGGTCTGATGATCGTCTATGGAGGAATTACCCCGTTCATAGTGACACTCGCGATGATGAGCATTGCCCGTGGAGTGGCGTACATCCTACAGACGGGGCGCCAGGTGGCCATTGACGATCAGGGTTTCCTGTCCGCTTTTACCGCCGATTTTGGGCCCCTGCCTGCCCCTGTCGTCATCGCCATGATCGTCATGATCGTCCTGGCCGTGACCATGTCACAGACGCGCTACGGACGTCGCCTGTTCGCGATCGGCGGGAACCCCGAAGCCGCCCGGCTTTCGGGTCTTCCGATCAAGCGGGACATCGTCGGCGCCTACTTCCTTTCGTCTCTGCTGGCAGGGCTCGGCGGCGTCATGATCGCTGCCCAGTTGACGGAAGGCAGCGCAATTATCGGCGAAGGATATGAGCTGAACGCCATCGCGGCCGTAGTGGTAGGCGGCGCCTCACTGTTCGGCGGCACGGGAGACCCCATCAGCGCGGTGCTCGGCGGCCTGATCATCGCCGTGATTCTCAACATCATGGATCTACTTGGAATCCAGGCCCAGCCGCAGCTGATCGTCAAAGGCGCAGTCATCCTCCTCGCAGTGCTGTTCACCAGCGGGGTGGGAAACAAGCTCCCTGGTGCGATACGAAAGCTCGTGTTCCAGAAGCGCTACACCGGGAAGGGTGCCGACCTCCCGTCCGAACGAAAGGAAAAGGAGAAGATCGATGTCGCCAAGTAGCGATACAACCGTGACCCAGTGGCAGTTCCTCACGCAGGCAGAGGCCGAGACAATCGAGGCCGTCTGCGAACGCATCTTCCCGAACGACGACGGCAGGGCGGGTGCCCGCGAGGCGCGCGTGATTATCTTCATCGATCGGACCGCTGCCGACGAGGACGAAGCCTTGCGCCTGTGCTACCGAGAAGGCGTCCAAGCACTCAATGCCCTCAGTAACGACCTGTACGGGTCCCCGTTCGCCAAATTGTCCGGCGACGCCGCGGACAGCCTCCTAGAGCGGATTGAGAATGCTGAGTCCTCTTCCCACCCGGATGTCCCCCACCCGCTGGAGACCTTCTTCGCGCTGGTCTGGGAACACACCATCCAAGGCATGTTCTGTGACCCGAAGTACGGCGGCAACTACGACACACTCGGCTGGCAGCTGGTCGGCTTCCCCGGAGCGCAATGGGGCTACAACGCCAAACAGATGAAGCCCGGGTTCGACTCGACCACCATCCCCATCAAATCCCTGGAAGATCTACGCAAAGAATTGAGGGGCACGAATGCCTGAAAAAGCAGAGGCCATCGTCATCGGCCTGGGCGCATCGGGCGGCATCATCGCTGAACAGCTGACCAAGGCCGGCGTGCGCGTCCTTGCCCTGGACAAGGGCCCGATGCACAGCAACGAGGAGTTCACCTTCAAGCATGACGAGGTCAAGTACTACTCCCGCGGCTCCCTCGTTCCCCAGCTGTCCACCGATCCGGTGACGTGGCGGCCGAATGAAGCGACCGAGGCCCAACTTCTGCCGTGGGCAGCCGGCGTCCGCGGCAACAGCGAACCGCTGCACCTGCCGCCATCGATCGGCCCCGGCGGCGGAACGCTTCATTGGGGCGGTGCCTCCTGGCGCCACCGCGACTCCGACTTCCGTATGAAGTCACTCATCGAGGAACGCTTCGGGCCCAAGGCGCTGGACGGCGACTCCACCATGGTGGACTGGCCGGTGACCTACGGCGATCTGGAGCCCTACTACGACAAGGTCGAATGGGAACTCGGCGTCTCCGGCCAGGCCGGGAACGTCAAGGGAATACACAATCCGGCAGGCAGCCCATTCGAATCCGACCGCCAGCGCGAGTACCCGATGCCGCCCTTGCGCCGGGCACCGGCCGACGACCGTTTCAAGGCCGCCTGTGAAAGACTCGGCTACCGCCCATTCCAGCAGCCCGCGGCCGTGGCCTCCACGGACTACAAGTCGCTGAAGGGCTGCGAATACTGCGGCTTCTGCCATGGGTTCCTGTGTCACGTCAACGCCAAGCAGTCCAGCCGTATCA
Source organism: Arthrobacter sp. ok909 (assembly GCF_900104405.1). Classification (NCBI taxonomy): domain Bacteria; kingdom Bacillati; phylum Actinomycetota; class Actinomycetes; order Micrococcales; family Micrococcaceae; genus Arthrobacter; species Arthrobacter sp. ok909. The sequence goes on from NZ_FNJS01000011.1 coordinate 66,041, forward strand.
CCTCGGTGGAGGCGGCGCTCCAGACCGGCAACCTCGAAATCCGCTCCTCCTCCCGCGTCTTCCGGTTGAACCGCGACGCGACAGGACGCAGAATCACCGGCGTCTCCTACTTCGACGCTGATGGCGTGGTACACGACGTTGAATCGGACCTGGTGGTTGTCGCCTGCTACGCCCTCGAAAACAGCCGGCTGCTGCTCGCTTCCGGCATCAACGCCAACGGACAGGTGGGACAGAACTTTATGACCCACAGCTTCGGCTGGTGCACGCTGGTGTTGCCGGAGTTCAGCAACCCGTTCATGGCCCCGCTAGTGGCCGCCAGCGTGGTGGATGATCTCAACTGCGACGGCGTGCCGGACAACGACGAAGGTGTTCTCTGGGGATCCGTCCTCACGAGCATCCCCGGAGACCTGCAGCCCATCGAGGCCGCACACAACCTGCCACCGGGCATGCGCCGCTGGGGCGGGGAATTCAAGGACTGGTTTTCCGAGAATTACCGCAAACTCATGGGCATCCACAACCAAATCCCGAGTTTCCCGACGAAACGGTACTACTGCGACCTGGACCCGGTGGTAAAAGACAAGTTTGGGCAGCCCGCGCTTCGAATCACCCACGACTGGTCCCAGCACGACGTTGCGGCGCTGAACTACTTCGAAAGAGTAAAGCGCAACATCGCCGACGAAATGGGCGCCACCCAGTTCTGGTCCGAACCCAACCCGCCGGCTTACCACCTCTCCACCCATGAAGTGGGCACCCACCGCATGGGCGAAAATCCCGCGGATTCCGTCGTGGACATCTACGGCGAGTCCCATGAATGCAAGGGCCTTTACGTGGTCGGAGGCGGACAGTTTCCCACGCTGTCCGGCTACAACCCCACCCAGACCCTGCAGGCCCTCGCGTACCTGAGTGCCGACCGAATTCTGGAGAAGGTATAGCGCCTCCGGGTGATGCTTCTCCAGACCAGCAAGACCATCTGTAAACCGAACAGTCGGCCCGAATCCGGGCCGACTGCAGTGAAGAAAAAGAAAGAGAAGAAACCAATGGTTGACCCGTATTCCATCGTGGCCCTGTCCAACGTCGTCCACACGATCAAGAAGCGCGAAGACGCGATCGAAAACACGAAGCGCATCTGCGATTTCATGGACCCGGCCGTCATGGTCGCAGCCACCGACGGCGCACCCGTGAAGCTGGTAGTCCTGCCCGAGATGGCGATCCAGGGCATGCTGCCGGACTTCAAAGCCGGCAACAAGGAAGCCCACGAAGCATTCGCCATGACGATCCCCGGACCCGAAACTGACATCCTGGGTCAGAAAGCCCGCCAGCTGAACACCTACATCGCCGGTGAGCTCTACCTGGTCAAGGACGAGGACTTCCCGGGCCATTTGTTCAACGTGGCGTTCATCATCGATCCCAACGGTGAAGTCATTTACAAGCGCTACAAGTCCACGTCCGACGCCTACGAAGGCGGCGCGCTGGGCACCACCAACCCGCACGACATCTGGGACGAGTTCGTCGAAAAACGCGGCAACGGCAGCGTCCTGGACGCGTTCTTCCCGGTGGCCAGGACCGAGATCGGCAACATCGGCTACATCATCTGCCACGAAGGCGCCTACCCCGAGACCTCCCGTGGCCTGGCCATGAACGGTGCCGAGATCATCATCCGCGGCACCCTGATCGAACCGCAGGTCGGCGCCGGCATGTGGGACCTGCAGAACCGCGCGCACGCCATGTTCAACCAGGTCGTCGTCGTCGCTCCGAACCTCGGCCCGCAGCGCAACGACGACGGCAGCCTGTTCGACCTGTTCGGCGGCCAGTCCATGATCGTGGACCACAAGGGCAACGTGCTGGTGAAGCAGGCCGGCGTCAGCGGCGGCGACTCGTTCGTGAGCTCCGTCATCGACCTCGAGGCCCTGCGCCGCTCACGCAGCGCCAACGGCGTCACCAACTGGTTCAAGGACCTGCGCACCGAAATGTACGCAGGCATCTACGAACAGCCGATCTACGAAAAGAACCAGTATCTGACGAATCTCCCCGCCGAGGGCTGGCTGGCCCGCGAGGAGAAGCGCCGCGCAGGCAACATCGACAAGCTCATCGAACGCGGCCTGCTGGTCCCGCCGTCGGGCACCTCCCGCTAAGAGAGCATCCACCTGGTCCAGTGACCAGATAATGCGGGCGCCCGGGCCACCGGGCCGGGGCGCCCGCACCTTTTACCTTCCGTCGTCCTCCGAATTATCCGGAGCACCTGAAAGCGAGCCCCATGTACGCCGCCATCCTCCGCACCCACGGTCCCATCGAAAGCGACCCGCTGGACTACGTCGAAGTCCCCGAACCGACACCTGGCCCCGGCGAAATATCGATCGACGTACTGGCTTGCGGAGTATGCCGTTCCAATCTCCATATGATCGAAGGTGACTGGCTGCCGGGTACCCCGGCGAGCCTGCCGATCATCCCTGGACACGAGGTTGTCGGCAGGGTCAAAGTACTCGGCCCCGGCGTCACCAACCTGGCCGTGGGCGACCGGATCGGCGTGCAGCCCATTTGGTCTACCTGTGGTCTGTGCATTCATTGCCTGACAGGGAACGAGCAGCGCTGCCGTGCACGCCAGATCACCGGTGAAACACGGGACGGCGGCTATGCCGAAGTCATGCTGGCGAACGCGGCCTACGCTTACAAGATCCCTGACGGGCTCTCCGACGCCGAAGCGGCCCCGTTGCTGTGCCCTGGCATAACCGCACACGGTTCAGTGAAAAAAGCCCAGCTTTCCCCGGGCCAGAAAATCGGAGTCTTCGGCGTCGGCGGCGTCGGACATATGGTCCTACAGATGGCTGCACTCACCGGGGCCGACGTTTACGCCGTCACCAGGAGTGCAGCACACCGTGGCCTGGCTGAAGAGCTGGGTGCGAAGGCGTCCTATGTCCCGGCCGGGCATGAAGGCGGCCCGGTGCTGCCGGACGCCTCGCTGGACGCTGCCATTGTCTTCGCTCCATCGGATCATGCCGTGGCCGATGCCATCCGCGTGGTCAGGCCAGGCGGCCGCGTGGTCCTCGGTGTGGCCCAGACGGTGGGGCCCATGGACATCGGCGACGAAAAGACAGTGGTCGGCTCCGTGCTGGGCAGCCGCTGGGAGATGTCCGAGGTGCTGGGCCTGGCCTCCGACGGAAAACTACGCTCCGTGCACGAGGATTTTCCCCTCAGTGAAGCCAACCTAGCGCTGTCGCGGCTGAAGTCCGGTGACCTTCTGGCGCGGGCCGTGCTGATTCCGGGCGCATGAACACCGACGCCGCGGTACAGCCGCACCGGTTTCTCGTCGTCGGACGCGGCTGGCGCGCCGACTTTTACTTCCGCATCGCCCGGCAACTGCCGGAGCTGTTCACCTGCGTGGGCGCGGTCACGCGGACCGCCGAAGGCGGAGCGGAGATCGAGCGGCGGTGGCAGTTGCCGACTTTCCGCACCATCGATGAGGCTGTCGAAATCTTGCGGCCGGACGTAGCAGTGACCTGTGTTCCGCGGGAAGCCAACCTGGACGTGCTGCGGATCCTGGTCGCGCTGGGCATCCCCGTCCTGACCGAGACCCCGCCGGCGGTTGACGTTTTCTCGATGACTGAGTTGTGGAACGAGGTCGGCCACACGGGACTCGTTCAGGTGGCTGAACAGCACCCGTACCTGCCTACATTTGCCGGTGTCCGATGCCTGATCGAAGACGGAACTTTCGGCGAGGTCAGTTCTGCGTCCGTCTCCTGGACCCATGATTACCATGCCGTGGCCATCCTCCGGGCACTCATGGACACGGGCAGCGATCCCGTACGTGTCCTCGCAACCGCCCAGGATGTTCCCATCATGGCCGGGCCGGACCGAACCGGATGGCCCGAAAACCAGAATCTTGGGAGCGAACGCCATACCCTCGCCATTCTCGGCTTCGGCAGCAAGACGGGTTTCTACGATTTCACCGATACACAGTGGTTCAATCCACTGCGTCGGCGGCAGATCCAGGTACGCGGAAGCCAAGCGGAACTGGTGGGCGACCAGCTCACGTGGCTGGCGGACGACGGCGCACCTGTCAGCGCCCCGATCGTGCGCCGTCAACTCGGCATCGACGGCAACCTGGAGGGGGCCGACCTGGACACCCTGAGCGTCGGGGGCCGGGTCATCTACCGCAACCCGTTCCCGGGCGCGCGGCTCTCGGACGAGGAGATCGCCATTGCCGTTTGCCTGCTGAACACACTTCCAGGAAACCGTTCCCGGGGATACTCCCTTGCTGACGGTTGCCAGGACCACTACCTCTCCCTCCTGATCCATGAAGCTGCTGGGTCGGAAGGGAGCACCAACTCCAGTGTTCAACCTTGGTCAACGCCCAGCACTGCGCGGTGACTCTGTCCTGACCGTAAAACTACGACTTTTGACACAACCCATGGTCGTACACCACAGATAACCAAAGGAAAAAGCATGGAAAACCGAACTCTTGGCCGTACCGGGCTGTCAGTCTCACCCGTTTGCGTGGGAACGAGCGCTCTGGGCAGCCACCCCACCCAGTACGGTTACGAAGTCAGCACTGACACCGCCGTGGCGACCATCCGCAAAGTCATGGAAGGTCCATTCAATTTCGTCGACACGTCCAACGAATACGGCCACGGGGGCGACAGCGAACGCCGGATCGGCCAGGCCCTCGCGGAAGCGGGCGGTCTGCCGGAGGGCTTCGTCGTGGCCACCAAGGTGGACCCGATCGTCGGGACCAGGGACTTCTCGGGAGACCGTGTCCGCCGGTCCGTGGAGGAAAGCCTTGAACGGCTTGGCCTGGACCGTCTTCAGCTCGTCTACTTCCACGATCCCGAAAAGATTACCTTCGAAGAAGGCACCGCGGCCGGCGGTCCCCTCGAGGCCCTCATCGAACTGAGGGACCAGGGCGTGATCGAACACCTCGGCGTCGCCGGCGGCCCCATCGACCTTGAGCTGAAGTATCTGGCAACCGACGCGTTCGACGTCGTCATCAGCCACAACAGATACACCCTTGTGGATCAATCAGCCGAACCGCTCATTCAGGAGGCAGCCTCCCGGGGCGTGGCGTTCGTTAACGCCGCACCGTTTGGTGGCGGAATGCTCGTCAAAGGCCCCGACGCCGTTCCCAACTACTGCTACGGGCCGGCCAGTCAGGTCATCATCGAGCGGGTGCGAAAGATGCAGAAGCTGTGTGAGACGTACTCGGTGCCGCTGGCTGCCGCCGCTCTTCAGTTCTCCACCCGCGATCCCCGTGTGGCATCCACCATCGTTGGCATGTCCGAACCCGGCCGCGTCGACCAAACAGCACGTCTGGCCGAATGGGACATTCCGGCTGAACTCTGGTCCCAGCTCCTTCCCCTGGCCGCTGCCGGTACGGGAGAACTGGGCTAGCTAAAGGTCGAACTCGCGCCATCCTCTGGCTGACCTGACCGGCAATGAGCCATGACATCGTGCCACCACCCGCGCCGCGGGTCAACGATCAGGGCATGACCGAGATTATGTGCACGTCAGTGACCTGGCGAGGGCGCACCTTTGCTGCCATGGCACTGGAGGCGGGACGCGCTTACAACCTGGGCGAGGGCGAGTGTTTCGGTTCGCTGGATCATGGAGACCATGGCCACGGTGTCGATTCCGAACCGGAAAAGTGTCCCCGCCGCCCCGGTGATCCCGATCGGATCGTTGCTGCGGGGGAACCGGTCACGCGACTTCGGTTCGGAGATGCGCCAAAGCCTGGAAGAGATGGTCGCCAGAGCATTCGAGTCCTAGCTCCGGCCTGCGAAGTGGGCGGCCCCAACAGGAACGCCGACCAGACCATTCAGAAGGGCACGAACTCCGCTGCGACGGAACAGCCACCAACGCTCCGCTGATCGCGCCCATTGACTATCGGGTGTTCAGCGGAGAAAGGAGATACAGCATGATACGAACCATCGAGGTCGGACGAAATTTGAAATTACCGGGGCTAACCTTCAGGTCATTCACGACGATTTGGACAGGGCAGTCGATCTGGGGCGCGACCAAGCCATGAGGGAGGGCCGGCACGGCATACTGGTCACCCGCTTCGGACATGCATCCTTTGTCGTCGCGGTAACCGAAGACGTCCCCTACGGATTCACCTATGAGCGGGACGGATGACAACGGGCTGGGAAAGCCTTAACTCTGGCGACAGGGTAGGGATATACGACGGCGCCGGCTTTGTTGACTGGGGCGTGGTGGATGACGTCACAGCCGACGGATCGGTCGTCTGGGTATTCCTGGAACGTCAATTACGGCGAACACTGCTCCACGAGGAGGATAGGTTCGAGCTGAGGCTGCCCGAACCGCCGCCCCAAGAGTGAGCTGGCAAACCCAACAACGATTCGTCACCGGAACAGTACGCAAGGAATCCTGGGCATTGGCTTTCGGTGTTGTCGCTGTCGTCCGGCATCGGCCCGCCCAGTTCCTTCCATCTGCCGTCACGATGTGAATGGGGCTTGCGCCAAAAGCTCACATCTTTCCCAGAAAGGACGAGCGAGTCCCAAACTCATCTTCTTCGGCCTAAGCCTAGGTGTCCTAGTTGGCCCGACGTCGGGGCCAGCGAAGGGCGATTTGTTCTCGAAAACGGCCGCATCTCCCCGGTGGTGTTTCCGCACATGACCCGGCAGGCCGGTGTCGGCGGGCGCCCCTTGATGACTACAAACTTGAAGGACCACTTATGACCAGCATCACCAGTCCAACCGCCGCTTCCGGAACAGCAGCGTCGGCAACCCGGACGCTACTGGCCGACGGCCGTGAAATGCTCTATTTCGACGACCGCGGCACCATGTCGCCGGACCGGGAAGCCGCAGCGGACGGTCGCGAACTGCCGGTCCGCGGCCCGTCCGGGGAGGTCCGTTACGACGCTCTGACCGGGGAATGGGTGGCCGTTGCGGCGCACCGGCAGCACCGGACCCACCTCCCACCGGCCGATGAATGCCCGCTCTGCCCCAGCACGCCCGGCAGGGCCTCGGAGATCCCGGCGTCGGACTACGACGTGGTCGTGTTCGAAAACCGGTTCCCGTCCCTCGGTCCCGACTTCGCCGCGGCACCGGGTGCACCGGCGTGGGGAACCCGCGGGATAGCGGGCGGCCGGTGCGAAGTGGTGGCCTTCACCCCCGAACACAACGGCACCTTCGCGGGCCTGGGCACACAGCGGGTCCGCACCGTGATTGACGCCTGGGCTCACCGGACCGAGGCCCTGAGTGCGCTTCCCGGGGTGCAGCAGGTGTTCTGTTTTGAGAACCGGGGCCAGGACATCGGCGTGACGTTGCACCACCCGCACGGGCAGATCTACGCCTACCCGTACGTCACGCCGCGGGCCGCGGTAATGGCCGCGGCCGCGGGCCAATTCCACGAGGCATCGGGCGGCACGGCCACGCTGACCGGGGACATCCTGGCGAAGGAGCGCACTGACGGGTCCCGCATGGTCGCCGAGGGCGAGTTCTTCAGCGCCTATGTGCCCTTCGCGGCACGCTGGCCGCTGGAAATCCATCTGGTTCCGCACCGTCAGGTGCCGGATCTGGCGGCCCTGACCGGGCCCGAACGGGACGAACTCGCAGTCCTGTACCCGGACCTCCTCGGCCGGTTGGATGGCCTTTACAACAGCCCCACACCCTACATCAGCGCCTGGCACCAGGCCCCGGTGGATCCGGCGATGCGCCGGGCCGGATACCTGCACCTGCAGCTGACCTCGCCCCGGCGGGCCGCCGACAAACTCAAATACCTCGCAGGCTCCGAAGCCGCCATGGGCGCATTCATCAACGACACCACGCCCGAGCACGTCGCCCGGCTGCTCCGGGACGTCCCCACAGCACCGCAGCCCACGACCTGACCGCCGTTCGGCCCGGACCTGACGGTCCGGTCCGCCCATTGAACTGCCGCAGACAAGGAAGACCATGACCACGACTAAAACCGAGGCAGACCGCCAGGCCATAACGCTGACCGGGGCCTTCACAAACTATTTCGGCCACGAACCTGACGGCCTCTGGCGGGCACCGGGCCGGGTGAATCTCATGGGCGAGCACACCGACTACAACGAGGGCCTCGTCCTGCCGTTCGCCATCGACAGATCCACCACCGTCGCCGTCTCCGCCCGGGACGACCGGACAGTAAGGCTGGTTTCATCCTTCGGAGACGCGGAGGCGGTCGAGTTCAATCTGGACACCTTCGCCCCGGAAGATGCCCACGGCTGGTCCGCCTACCCGGCCGGCGTGGCCTGGGAGCTGGAACAGGCCGGTGTGCCGGTCCCCGGCTTCGAGCTTTATGTCTCCTCCGATGTGCCGGTCGGGGCCGGATTGTCCTCCTCCGCAGCGCTGGAATGTGCCGTCGCCCTGGCCCTGTCCGAGCTGAGCGGCGCAAGACTCGAGCGCACCCAGCTGGCCGACATCGGGCGCCGCGCCGAAAACAACGTGGTCGGTGCCCCCACCGGCATCATGGACCAGTACGCCTCGATGCTCGGAACAAGGAATTCCGCCGTCTATCTCGACTGCCGCGACGGCAAGTCCGTGCCGGTTTCCCTTGGCCTCGAAGAGTCCGGGCTGGTCTGCCTGGTCATCGACACCAAGGTCTCGCACGCCCACGCCAACGGCGGCTACGCAGCACGCCGGGCTTCATGCGCCAGGGGAGCACACCAGATGGGCGTGGGCGCCCTCCGGGATCTGGACAGCACCGACCTACCCCGGGCCGAGCGCACCCTCGACGAGGAAACCTTCCGCCGCGTCCGCCACATCATCACCGAAAACGAGCGCGTCGCCGGGACCGTTGACCTGCTGAGAACTCACGGTCCCCACGCCATCGGGGACCTGCTGGACGCGAGCCACCGTTCGATGCGGGACGACTTCGAGATCTCCTGCCCCGAATTGAACCTCGCAGCCGACACCGCGCGGGCCAACGGCGCTCTCGGCGCCCGGATGACCGGCGGCGGCTTTGGCGGCTCCGCCATTGCGTTGGTGTCCACAGACGATGCCGCACGCGTCAAGGACGCAGTCCTGACCGGATTCGCCGCGCGCGGACTGCAAACCCCGGACATCTTCGCCGTCCTGCCCGCTGACGGGGCGCAGAAACTATGACCTGGCTGATTACCGGAGCGGCCGGCTACATCGGCGCCCACGTCCTCGAAGCGTTCACCCGGGCAGGCATCCGGGCCGTGGCGCTCGACTCACTGGTCAGCGGACACCGTCACTTCGTCCCTGCATCCGTCCCGTTCATCCATGCCAGCATCTTGGACTGCGACAAGGTCACCCGCGCACTGCAGGAACACCGTGTGAGTGGCGTCGTTCACCTGGCCGGCTACAAATACGCCGGGAAATCAGTCACCGAACCCCTGGTGGCCTACGAACACAACGTCACCGGAACGGCGCTGCTGCTCAAAGCCATGGACCAGGCCGGCGTCCGCCGGATCGTGTTTTCCTCATCGGCCGCCGTCTACGGAACGCCGCCCGGGGAAATTGTCACCGAGGACACCCCCACCTTTCCCGAGTCGCCGTACGGCGAAACCAAGTTGATCGGCGAGTGGCTCATCCGGGACCAGGGCCGGGCCAGCGGCCTGACAAGCACGGCCCTGCGCTACTTCAACGTCGTTGGATCCGGCGACACGGGGATCTACGACTCCAGCCCGCACAATCTCTTTCCCCTCGTGCTCGCGGCACTGAAGGCAGGCAAACGGCCGAAGATTTTCGGCACCGACTACGACACGCCGGACGGGACCTGTGTCCGCGACTACATCCACGTCAGCGATCTGGCCAAGGCCCATGTCGCAGCCGCACAGGAGCTCGAGGCCGGCGGCCATCTGGAACCGGTCTATAACCTGGGCTCCGGCGCCGGGATTTCCGTACGGGAAATCATGGACACCATGGCAGCCGTCACCGGCCGGCAGTTCCGACCCGAACTCTGCCCGCGCCGGCCCGGCGATCCGCCCCGGATCGTAGCCATGGGCGACCTCGCCGCCAGAGACCTCGGCTGGAAAATGCGCCACAGCCTCGAAGACATGGTGGCCAGCGCCTTCGCCGCAGCTCCCCAGAACGACCCGGCAAACAGCATGCGGCCATCATGACCGAATACAACGTCAGCGACGGAGGGTACACGGATGTCATCGCGGTCAGGGTGCCGCCGTCCGCGAACTGCGCTACCTCCGGCGCGACCTGATTGTCCCCTTCCCACAAGCAGGTCCCATCCCCGACTACCGCGGCGTCATCGCGGCACCCTGGCCCAACCGGATCCGCGACGGAGTCGACCACCAGCTCCCGATCAACGAGCGGGAACGAAACTGCGCATAGCACGGTTTCGCTTTCAGCCTGGACTGGGCGCTCGAATCCCGCGATGCGTCCTCCGTGATCCTCGTCTGCCGGCTAGGCCCGGCAGCGGGCTACCCGTTCGCGCTCCGGCTCACTGCCAGCTACCGCATCGACTCTCGCGGCCTGCATTGCAACCTTGACGGCCGAAAACATCGGGAAAACACCGCGCCCTACGGCGTCTGCCCGCATCCATATCTGGTGGCGGCCCCGGCACCGCTGGATGAATGGACCCTGCAATTCTCGGCCGATACGTTCCTGAAGGTCACGCCGGATCGGCTGCTGCCGGTTACGTCCCGGCCCGTAGCTGGGCAGGACTACGACTTCGGTGTCCCACGGATCATTGGGGCCACCAAAAATACACCAGACCCAATTCGGCGGCATTTCTTGGCTTCTCGTAGGACGATGTGGTCGTTATTGCTGGCGCAGATCAGGATTCCAATAGTTTCGTTATGGTGCTGGCGCCGGAGTACGTCACCGACGAGCGCGACTTAGAAGTTGACTTGCCGGCATATTCGGGCTGGAATTTGCCGGTCTTGTCACTTCCAGACTCCGTCACTCTGTTGGAGCGTCGCCGATAGTTGTGATTATGACAAGCTGTACCGTGATTATTGCATCTGATGCACGATCGCCGGCCCCGGCCCTCTCCCATCGCTACGGAACCATTTCGACCAAAGAAACCGCATCTGACCGGGGCAAATGCTCCGACGACGGGTGATACGTTGGACGCTGTTATTTAGTGCAAGGAGTGGGTCTTCGGTACGTCCATTCCGCCATCCTAAGGAGGGGACTTCGAACTGCTAGTTGCCCCCGCTCTGGTTCTCGGTGACGCATGTAGGACAGCGGCCTCATCATTCATGAAACCCCTGCAGGCCGAGAGCGGATATTTCGTTAGCGTGATTGAGCCACCCGGTTAGATACTGCCCGGACGCGGCTGACCGTTCGGCCCCAATTGTCCAGATAGTGTCTGGACAATTGGGTTGGACAATTGGAACCTACAACCTCGCTTTGCCATACCGGCCCTGGCCATCTGGGCCCTAATCTGGATTCTGGACTTCGACCGGGGGCTGGAATCACGGGCCCAGGACTCATGTCCGCGGTGGGGTGGTTGGCGCTCGGGAAAGACAGACCTTGAATCCGCTCAAGCAACATCAGAAATAGTCCAAAGCTCTTTGGACGCTTAGGCCGGCGCTTACAGTACGAGCTCGCCGTGGCGGGTGTAAGTTTCCCAATGTGGGCGGATTATTGGCTGTCTTCGGTGCCAGAGCCTGGTTCTGCCCTTCCAGGGCTGCTACGAGGTGCCCCTCGTTTGGGGAGAGCCTGTTGCGCCTGAACGCAGCCGCGGGGACGCCGGGGCGTCAGCTGCCGAGGTGCCCGGTTGCGCCGAGCACGACATCCAGCCAGGAAACCCGGTTGGCGAAGCGGCGCGTCTTCCCGGGGGCAGTCCAGCGGTAGGAGTCATGCTCCCAGTCAATCTCTAGCCGGCGTCGCGCGGTCACGGCAGTGAAGGTGTGGACGACCCAGGACCCTCCGGAGTCATCATTGAGCAGCAGGGCAGGGCCCTGACGAAGATCGAGGAGATCCGAAGACTGCAGCCCCGTCTCCTCGAAGAGCTCCCGGTCTGCCTGCTGGCGCGGCGACACGCCCGCTTCGAGGAATCCAGTGACGCAGTGCCAGCGGCCCCTGTCGTGATTCAGGCGCTGACTGCGCTTGAGCAGTGCAATCCTTCCCCGCCATTCGATAACGACGGCGACGACGGCACGGGCTGGCGGGGCTATGAGCGCCTGATCGCCTGTCACTTCAGCGGTGATGCTCATAGTCATTCCGCATCCGCGCCGCGCTCCGGGAAGTCCGGCTCAACCCGCTCCCCGCGCAGGCCGCTGTCTCCGCTGAGCACGGACGTCAGGAATAGTTCAAGTTCGAGGCTGAGCGCAGAGTCCGCTTCGCCCTCCGGGACCCAGGAGCGGCCCTGCTCAAGATAGATCCCTTCCCAGGGTGAGCAGACAATCTGCCCGGCAGGGCCGAGCACCTGGGGTTCAACATGGTTCCGCGGGCCCGCAATAGTGCCGGACGGCCTGCGCGCCGCGGAGTTCTTTGAAAAACGATGAATGATAGACATTCGACTTCCCTTTCGATCCGGCCCAGGAACGTCTTCGTACCTGAGTTAGCGGCAGATGCTAAAAAATGAACGTCACGTTCATTCTTTGAACGACTGATAAGACTATGGCACATATCACACGCGCAATCAAGATCTGCGGGGCGGAATCTCTGGGGCCACTCCCTCGTTCCCGGCAGTCCTGGGCGCAATGAGGGCTCTTTGCGTGCCGGGTCTTGACCAAATCAGGACGCGAAGTTATAAATTGAACAACGCGTTCAAAATTTTTGAATGGTGGCTTCCACCACTTATACGAGAGCTCGAAGATGACCACACCTCCCATGACCCGGCAAGCGCGGGACGGCTCGCTGCCGGCCAGGCCTGTTCCGGACTGGTCCAAGCTTTCCCGCAACGACCTTGTTCACGTGCGCCACGGAAATGACACTCCTGTCACAGGACGAATCGACGTCATCGCGGCAGACCGGAGCGTCTTCTGGCTGATCCAGTCCGCGGGCCTCGGAAGGGTAATGATCTGCAGCGCGGACCATCCCGAAGTCATCAAGATGGCGGCCTAAGGCAGCCCACTGTCGGCCCGTTCAAGCGTGCTCTCGGGTACGCGGCAATCCCGGGCCAGGCCTCCCAGACGCCACATTGACACCAGACCACCACAGTGGGGCACCAGCTCATGAGGAGACCGCCAACGGACTTCATGGCCGTATTTTGCGGCGGCGCGAGGGCCGTTTGGGCGGGGTGCACGTCGATCTCGCTCGGCTGGATCAGCGATGGCCTGCTGTTCCAGGCATGCAATCTGACCGGAGCGGCAGCACCCGGAACGCTGCGCGACATACCCGGCTGAGCCATCACTGAGCATGCCACAACGATGGGCTCGGGAATGGCAAGCATAGAGGCGCGTACCTATGTACGCGCCTCTATGGGCTACTGCATCCGGTGGCGCATCTCGCCGACGCCGTCGATACGGGTGACGAGTTCGTCGCCGGGTGCGAGAAAGCGCTGGGGAACTCGTCCGACGCCTACCCCTGGTGGCGTGCCGGTAAAGATAATGTCTCCCGGGAGCAGCGTGGTGACTTTGGACAGGCGGGCGATAATCTCGGGAACCGGAAACACCATGTCCGAGGTGTTGCCCTTTTGAACTTCTTCTCCGTTGATGATGCAGCCCAGTTCGAGGCTGTCCGGGTCGTCAAATTCATCGGGGGTGACCAGAAAGGGACCAACGGGCCCGAAACCGGGGAAAGACTTAGCCAGGCTGTACTGCGGGGCGGGACCCTGGGCCTGCATCGTGCGCTCGGAGAGGTCCTGTCCCGCGGATACGCCCGCGACATGGTTCCACGCGTCCTTTGCAGGGATGTCCCTGCCGCCGCGGCCAATAACTGCCACGAGCTCGACTTCCCAGTCCACGGTTCCGGGCGGAAGCTTGATGTTTCCGTAGGGGCCGGCCAGTGAGCTGGAGAACTTTGTGAAGACGGTGAGGTCCTCGGGTACGGCAAGTGAAGCCTCTGCTGCATGGGCGGCGTAGTTGAGTCCGATGGCAAAGACCTGACGCGGTCGCGGTGCAGGGTTGCCGAACTCCCCCAGCGGCACGTGCGCCAGGGGCTTTCCGGGTTTGTTGTGAAGCCTGGCCGCGACTTCCGCAAGCTCGTCCCAGCGTTCGTAGCAGTCCTGGATGGCCGGGCTGAAACGCCCCCGGGTTGCCTGTGAGATGTCAATGAGGTGGCTGTCCGGCGTGACGAGCGTCAGTCGGTTGGCAATGTTGGCCAGGCGCACGCGTGGTCCTTCTGGTCGGGGGCGAGAAAGTGTCGAGCGGTTCGAAGCGTGGGTGGTGTGCCCGGCCTGTAGAGGGCCGCCGGGCACACCGCCTCATTTCCTGTCAGGCGGAGACGTCAAATTCGACAGTGCCCCAGCCTTCGAAGGTGCCGGACCAGCGGCCCGCTTCCTTCATGGGCACCGCTTGCAGGCAGCTTCCCGGCAGGATGACCTGTCCGGCTTCGAACTCGACGCCGTACTCGGCGAGGCGGTTGACAAGCCAGGCGACCGCCGCGAGGGGGTTGCCAAGGATGTTGCCGGTCGTTCCGGTGATGACTTCGCGGTCGTTAAACTTCAGGACGCCGCGGGTGTCGCGAAGGTTCAGCTCAGTGATGAGTCGCGGCGTGCCGCCGAGGATGACCGCGCCTGTCGAGCCGTTGTCCGCGAGCGTGTCCGGAAGTCCGATGGCCCAGTTCCGCACCCGGGAGTCGATGATTTCGATGGCCGGCAACGCGTAGTCGATGGCGTTGATGACGTCGGCGATGGTCGTGTTCTTGCCACCGAGGGGCCTGCGGAGGACGAAAGCCGGTTCGAGTTCCACGAAGGGCTCGATGAACTTGTCCAGCTCCAGGGTGGTTCCTTCAAAGGCGAAGCCGCCGGCCAGGAGGTGCCCGTAGTCCGGCTGGTCCAGGCCGAAGGCGTCCTGCATGACTTTGGCGATGTTCCCCAGTTTGTAGCCTACGAGCCGGTCGCCGTTTGCCACTGCATGGTCGACGTTGATCTTCTGAACTTCGAAGGCAGTGTCAGCGTCCAGGGACGGCCAGGTCTCCGTGGGGGCTGCGATCGGTTCGCCCTTCAGCCGGGCGGTGCGGAGGGTGTCCGCGATATCTTCAAGCGTGTTGGTTGACATGGTGAAATCCTTTGCGTGCTCGGCATCGCGTTTAGGGCAAGCCGTTTCGGGTGGGATTGGATCTCCGGCCCCGGACGATTTGTTGTTGGAGAGGTCTGTCCGGGGCCGGAAGCTTGTGCCGGGCAGGCTTAGCGGTCCTGCTCTGGCTTGCCGTCGACAAGACGGTGGACGTTCCACGGGTTGGCATCCTGCAGCGGCGCCGGCAGGAGTTGCTCGGGGAAGTTCTGGTAGGCCACGGGGCGCAGGAACCGGTCGATCGCCAGCGTTCCCACGGAAGTTGTCTTGGAGTCCGAGGTTGCCGGGTAGGGGCCGCCGTGGACCATGGCGTGGCCGACTTCCACGCCGGTGGGCCAGCCGTTGAGGAGGATCCTGCCGACCCTGCGTTCCAGTGCGGGTATCAGGCCCGAGGCCGCAGAATAGTCCTTGTCAGCGACGTGCAGGGAGGCCGTGAGCTGGCCCTCGAGCTTGCCGGTGGCCTCGATCAGGTCGTCGACTCCTTTGTAACGCACCACCAGGCTCGCGGCACCAAAGATTTCCTCGTGCAGGAGGGGGTCGGTGGTGAAGACGTCCAAGTCTGCGCCGAAGACGGCAGGGGCCGGAGCGTTTTCGGAAGGCCCCGGGGTTCCCTCGCCGATCAGCTCGACTTCGGGAACGGATGCCAGGGTGTTGTAGCCGTGCTGCCATGCGGAGGCGATGCCGCCGGTCAGCATGGTCTGGCCGGAAAGCTTGGTGACGGCTTCCGTGACAGCTGCGGCGAAACGTTCCCCGGCCTCGCCGGCGGGTACGAAGACCAGCCCCGGTGCGGTGCAGAGCTGCCCGGAGCTACCCGTTACGGAGGCGACATACTGCTGTGCGAGTGTTTCGATGTCGCCTTCCAGTGCGCCCGGGAAGACATAGACGGGGTTGATGGAGGACATTTCCGCGTACACCGGGATCGGTTCCGGGCGGGCTGCGGCCGTGCGCATCAGCGCGGTACCGCCGGCGCGGGAACCCGTGAAGCCGACTGCCTTGATGGCGGGGTCCGCAACGAGTGCCTGGCCGATGCTCGAGCCCGCACCATAGACAAGGGAGAAGACTCCGGGGTGCAGGTCAAGGTCGCGGACTGCCTTGACGATTGCCTGGCCCACGAGCTCGGCGGTCCCCGGGTGGGCATTATGCGCCTTGACGATCACCGGGCAACCTGCTGCGAACGCGGAGGCTGTGTCTCCGCCGGCCACGGAGAAGGCCAGCGGGAAGTTGCTGGCGCCGAAGACGGCGACGGGGCCGATCGGAATCTGGCGCTGCCGGATGTCGGCCCTGGGCAAGGGCGTCCGCTCAGGCAGTGCGGGGTCGATCCGGACTCCGCGGAAATCTCCTTGCCGGACGACGTCGGCGAAGAGGCGAAGCTGTCCCGTGGTCCGCGCCCGTTCGCCGCGCAGCCGGTCAAGACCAAGTCCGGTCTCGGTCGAGGCCCGTTCAATCAGTTCATCACCGATGGCGTCGATGTTCTCGGCGATGGCGTCCAGGAACCTGGCATGCCGTTCCGGTTCCAGTGCACTGAATGAGTCGAATGCGTCGGCGGCCGCTTCGGTGGCCTTCCTCAGCTGCTGCTCGCTGACCAGCGTGTAGGCCGGCTCCAGCTGTTCGTTGGTGGCGGGATTGATCCCGTGGACCGTGCCGTTGGTGCCGGGTGTGGTTTCCCCTGCGATGAGGGAATGTCCTTCAAGTGTCATTGGTGCGCCTCCTGGGGCGGTTGAAAGCCTGCTGGGGTCGGCGGCACCTCGACGTGCCGCCGACCGGGGTTGTTGGGCCGGCTCGACTGAAGTGTTCAGGCGTTGCCGGCGCCCAAGTGCCAGATGCCGAGGGCTGAGAGGAGTTCGCGCGGGTCCCAAACAACCCATTCTTCGGCGAGTTTGTCGCCGTCGAACCGAAGGAAGGATGCGCCTGTTACGGTGATGTTGCGTCCCGTGGCGGGCACGTCCATGAACTCGCCCTGGTGCGTGCCCCTGGTCTGCCAATGGATCGCTGCGGTCGAGCCATCTTCAATGATGTGCAGGATTTCCGTGGTCGTGTCCGGGAACGCGACGTGTGTGGCTTCGATGGTTTTCCTCAGGCTGGCGTAGTCTTCGCTGCCGGACTTGGAGCGACGGACGTAGTTCGGTGAAAGCAACTGTTCGAAGGCGGCCAGGTCTCCGTCGCCCCAGGCGCGGTTCCAGGCGTTAAGAATGGTTTCCCGCCGGCTCATGATGCGCTCCTTGCTTCTGCTGGTGCCGATTGTGCTGGTGCCGGGATCTCCATGGGCAGGTACTGTCCGAATTTCCCGCCCCTGAACAGCAGCGCGTCGCCGCTTCCTTCGTCCATGTTGGTCACGGCTCCCACCACCATGTAGTGGTCGCCCACCACAACCTCTGCGGTGACGACGCAGTCGATGTAGGCCGTGGCTCCGTCCAGGTGCGGGGTTCCGAGGGGGCCGGTGGTGCAGGGCAGCCCTTCGAACTTCTGCGGTCCCTTCCGGGACAGGGACCGGCAGATGCCGATCTGGTCGTCGGAGAGGATGTTGGCCGTGAAGTTCTGCAGCTTGCGCAGCTTCGGCCAGGTGGAGGACGACTTGTCGACGCAAAACATGACCAGGGGCGGGTCCAGTGACAGGGACTGGAAGGTGCCGACCACCAAGCCGAGCTTCTCGTCGTCGTCGTTGACGCCGGTAATGGCCGTGACGCCGGTGGGCAGCTTGCCCAGGATCTGGCGGTAGTAAGCGGGCGTGATGTCAGCCACGGGGCTGGCGGCGGTTGCTGGAGTAATGTCCATGTCAGTGTTCCTTGATCAGGTGAATTGGATCAGGCGACTTCGCGGAAGCTTCCGAAGCGGCCGCCGTGGAAGATGAGGGGGGCGCCCTCACCGGGCGTCATGTCCAGCACACTGGCGATGACGACGACGTGGTCGCCGGCGACGAACTGCTGTTCGATCCGGCAATCGAACCAGGCGAGGGACCCGTGGATGTGCGGGGTTCCCCAGCCGGACTCGGACCAGCCAACGGAGCTGAGTTTGTCCTCGCCCTTGGCGGACAGGGCGCGGCAGACCTGCTCCTGGTCCTCGGCGAGCAGGCTGATGCCGAACTGCTCGGCCGCGGCGATCCTGGGCCAGCTCGTGGACGTGTGCATCACGCTGAACGTCACGAGTGCGGGTTCCATGGAGAGGGATGCGAACGTCCCGACGATCATGGCGTTCTGGGCGCCGGTTGCGGGGTCTGTGGAGCAGACGGCGGCGACGCCGGTGGGCAGGTGGCGCATGACGGCGCGGTAGAGCTGCGAGTCGATCGGACGGGCTATGGCTGGAGCGCTCATGACTCCGCCCTCAGTTCAGCGCCGACGTTACGGGCTGCCCGGAGTCCGCTTTCAATCGCCCCGTCGAAGAAACCGGCCCAGATGTTCGCGGTGTCGCTGCTGGCGAAGTGCAGCGCGCCTTCGCTGGCCTGCTGTGCCTGGTGGTATTTGGTGAGCTGGCCGGGGCGCTGGATCTGCCAGGTTTCCTCGGCGTAGGGGTCTTCGCCCCATTTGTGTCCGGTGACCTCGAGGACTTCCAGGTCGTCGCGCCATACCTTGATGGCTTCCTGGACTTGCTCGGGATCGGTGACATCGATGCGGGTCGCGTCGGCGCCGAAGCCGACCAGGACGGCGTCGGTTTCTCCGACGAACTCGGTGCGGATCACGGACAGCGGCTTGTCCTGGGCGGAGTAGGCGAAGAAGGGCTTGATGGGTCCCTTGACGCGGATCCAGGCCTTGACGCCCTGGGATGCGGTCCTTTCCCGGCTGGGGGCGAGCTTGCCCTCGGACAGGGCGGGCTGGACATCGAGCTTGTGCAGCACATTCTGCGGCAGGGTGATGACCACCTTTTTGGCCTGGATCTCCTTGCCGTCGCCGTAGCTGATGGTGGCGCCGTCGCTGTGGTGGCGGACGCTGGTCACCGGCGTGTTGCGGCGGATGTCGGCGTTGGTGTCCTCGGCAATGGCGGTGACCAGGGTGTCGTTGCCGTGCTTCAGGCGGTAGATCGCCGAGGCCTCGTGCATCAGGTGCCAGTGCCCGGAGGATCCGGCGGCCCAGCGCAGGGCGTTGACGTAGGCGCACTGGTCCAGAGGTGCGTTGAAGTGGCCCACCCAGGCGGCCTCGTTCGCGTTGCGCTCGTCCTCGGAGAGGTCCAGCTTGTCCAGCATTTCCTGCAGGTTGTACTGGTCAACCTCGGCAAGGTTCTCCACGGTCAGCGGCGCGTCCGGTCGGGGCAGCCACTTCACGGTGTCTTCGAGCAGACGGGTCATGCCGGGGTCGATCAGCTTCATGAAGTCATCGAGGTTGCCGCGGCGCACCTCGTTGCCGGCCAGCCAGTAGGTTTCTTCCGAGCGGGGGCCGCGGGAGACCTCCAGGCCGTAGCGGGTGACCTCGGCCCAGACATGGGGCTGGGTCCAGTGCAGCCAGTTGCCGCCGAGCTCCAGGTTCTGGCCCAGGCGGCGCTCGGTCCACAGGCGGCCGCCAAGGCGATCGCGGGCTTCCAGGACAACCACGCTGTGGCCGCGGTTGCCGAGCTCGCGGGCGGTGATGAGGCCGGCAAGACCGGCACCGATGACGACTACGTCAGTCTGTTCAGTCATTGGAATATCTCCGTTGATATGTAGTGGGCGGCGGGTCTTAGCGGGGGGCTTCGCTGAGGTGCTTGGTGCGGTGTGCCGTTGCGGGGTGCCCGTCCAGGGTGTACTTGTGGCCGGGGAAGAGCTTTTCGCGCAGGGTGACCGGTTCCTGGTCCTCCGGGCGTTCAGGGGCGACAATTCCCTGGGCGCGGAGCTCCGGCAGGGCAAGTTCAATGAATTCTTCCCAGCTGCCGGGCTTGGTGGTGTAGCTGAGGTTGACGCCGTCGACGTCGGCCTCGTCGCGCCAGCGGCGCAGTTCGGAAGCAACTGTCTCCGGGGAGCCGACAATGGTGGAACCGGTGCCGCCGACGGCGAGGAATTCCGCGATCTGGCGCGGCGTCCAGTCCCGGTCCGGGTCGGCCTTGGAGAACATGTCCACCATGGACTGCCCCGCCTTCGTTCCGACGGACCGCAAGGGAGTATCGAGGTCGTACTCCGACATATCGATGCCGGTCCAGCCGCTGAAACGGGCCAGGATGCCGTCGATCGGCGCGTTGTCCACGGCCTTCCGGTACTTGGCCTGGGCTTCTTCATCGGTCGGTGCGACCACCACGGTGAGCAGGATGACGATCTTGACGTCCCGGGGATCGCGGCCGGCGTCTGCCACTGCCTGGCGGAGCTTGGCCACGGTGCGCTTGGCGCCCTCCACGGAGGTGCTCTGGATGAACACCGCTTCGGCGTGCTTGCCGCCGAACTCCATGCCCCGGGCGGAGGACCCGGCCTGGAACAGCACGGGGGTGCGCTGCGGGGAAGGCTCGCACAGGTGGAACCCGGGCACCGTGAAGTGCTCACCGGCGTGGTTGATCGGGTGCACCTTGGCCGGGTCGATGTATGTTGCCGATTCGGCGTCCCGGACGACGGCGTCCTCCTCGAAGGATTCTTCCCAGAGCTTGTAGACGACTTCCATGTACTCGTCGGCCATGTCATAGCGCTCCAAGGGGGTGAGCTGCTGTTCCTTGCCGAGGTTGCGGGCGGCGGCCTCCGAGTAGGAGGTCACGATGTTCCAGCCCACGCGGCCGGAGGTGAGGTGGTCCAGGGTGCTGAACTTGCGGGCCAGCAGATAGGGCGGCTCATAGGTTGCCGAGCACGTCACGCCGAAGGTGAGGTGCTTGGTCACGGCGGCCATGCCGCTGATCAGTACCGTCGGGTCATTGATGGGGAACTGCGCGGCGTCGCGCAGGGCGGCATCCCCGTTTCCGCGGAAGACATCGTGGTAGCCGACGTTGTCGGCGAAGAAGATGCCGTCGAAGCCGGCCTTTTCAAGCATCCGGGCGACGCCGGTCCAGTACTGGAGATCGGTATAGCGGTGGCCCTGATCGCCGTCGTTGCGCCATGACCCGGACGTCAGGTGGGAGGGGGCGAAGACATCAAAAGCAAACAGGCTCAAAGGTTCATTTTTCATGGCAGCGGTGCTTCCTTGGACTCGTGCCGGCAATGCGACAACTTCACTGGCAACGTTCATAATTTGAACACTGCGTTCAATTTAGATTGTTACGTGGCTCACTGTCAAGGGGTGGGACGCAGATCCGCAAGTTCGTCGAGAACCCTTGACAGCCAATATGGTGCGTGTCATATTTTTGATCACGACGTTCGAAAACTGAACGTATGAGCCTTGAATCTTCAGGCCATATCTTTTTCGCCGACTGCCCAGCCATCGGCCCCCCCTGGTTAGAAAAACACGAGAACAAGGAAGTCCATCGTGAATGCACCTGTCACACCGGCCCCCGGGCCGTCCTTGAAGTCACCGGCCGCCCTGGACCCCCAGAAGAAGCGGTTCCTGTACAAGCTCAGCGCGGTGATCGCCGGCGGCATGTTTATCGACGGCTTCATCCTCGGCGGCATCGGCCTGGTCATGCCGGCCTTGACCGCGGATCTGAACCTTTCCGCCACCTGGCAGGGGCTGATCGGCGCCTCTGCCCTGATCGGCATCTTCTTCGGCGGTCCCATTGGCGGGGCCCTGGCCGACAAGGTCGGGCGCAAGCCGATGTTTATCGTGGACCTGGCCGTCTTCCTGGTTGGCTCTGCGGCCCAGTTCTTCGTGGCCGAGCCCTGGCAGCTGTTTGCGATCCGCCTGCTCATGGGCATGGCGATCGGCGCGGACTATGCGATCGGCTGGCCGCTGCTTGTCGAATTCTCCCCCGCCAGGCTGCGGGGCAAGCTGCTGGCCTTCCAGGAAGTGGCCTGGTACGTCGGCTATTTGCTCTCCTACGCGGTGGGCTACTTCATGTCCACGTCGCTGCACGCTGACTGGCGCATCATCCTGGGCATGAGCACCATCCCCTCGCTCATTGTGTTCCTCCTGCGTCTGGGCTCCCCCGAATCCCCGCGCTGGCTCATCAGCAAGGGCAGGACTAAGGAGGGCCTCGCCATTGCCCACGAATACATGGAGGAGGCCGACGTCCAGGACATGGCGAACGAAAAGCCGGCGCGGGCCAGCTTCAGCAAGCTCTTCTCCCGTCAATACCGCAAATCAACGATCTTCGTCTGCATGTTCTGGGTCTGCAATGTCACCCCGTACTTCGCAATCGCCACCTTCGCACCCATCGTGCTCGAAAGCCTCGGCGTTGAGGACGGATTGGCTGGTGCCCTGCTGCTCAATAGCGTGGTCGTCGCGGGTTCGCTGGCCTCGATGTACCTGATCGAACGGGTCGGACGCCGCAAACTGTCGATCCCGCCGATGTGGATTGCCGCCGTCGCACTGGTCATCATCGGCCTGTTCGCGCATGTCTCGCCCATGATCATCCTGATCTGCTTCATGACCTTCTCCTTCTTCAACGCCGTCTCCACGGCGCTGACGGGCGTGTACCCGGGCGAAGTTTTCCCCACGGAAATCCGAGGTCTCGGCGTCGGTTTCGCCGCCGCGTTCTCCCGGATCGGGGCTGCTGCAGGAACATTCATCCTCCCCATGTCGGTCGACAGCCTGGGCGTTGGCATCACCATGATGATCGCCGCCAGCATCTGCGCCCTGGGCGCCATCATCTCCCAGTACCTGGCACCCGAAACCAAGGGCCTCAGCCTCAGTGACACCTCAGCGCCGCTGGGCAAAGCACTAGTGAAGTAACTGCGTGCGGACACGGGCGCCTGGCCGGTCCAGCCGGTCAGGCGCCATTCCGTGGGCACCAAACGTCTTTTGACGAACAACAGGAGAAACGCATGAAGATCTACGGCGAAAGCGAACACCACAGCGGCCTTCCGACCCCGCGGCTGACTCTCGACGACGGACAGCCGCACCCGGGCGCCTGGGTCAGCTTCCGCGATCCGGCGGTGGTGGACATCCTGGCCGCCGAGGGATTCGACTGGATCTGCATCGACGGCCAGCATGGCGGCCCCGAGACCCACGAGATGCAGCCATTGATCGAAGCCGCACAGCTGTTCTCAGTGCCGTCCGTTGTCCGCGTTCCGGGCCACGACATGGGGACGATCGGCCGGGTCCTCGACGCGGGCGCAAAGGGAATCATCTTCCCCACCGTCGAAAGTGCAGCTGTCGCGACTGCCCTCATTTCCGCGTGCCGTTTCCCCCCGTTCGGGAAGCGAAGCTATGGCCCCACCCGGCGCAGCCCCCGCTACCCCAAGCCGGTTCCAGGCAATCGGCAGGACGACACGCTGTGCATCCTGATGATCGAAACAGCAGAGGGCCTGGCCAACCTCGACGCCATCCTGGCTACCGGACCCGACGCGATCTTCGTGGGACCCTACGACCTCTCCCTCAGCCTGGGCAGCACCCTGGAGCAGCTCACCAGCGAAGGGGAGGACGGCGTCCTGGCCGGCATCGCCCGCCGCTGCACAGCAGCAGGCGTCACGCCGGGCATCTACACGGGCGAACCGGAACTGTCCGAAAAAATGGTCGCCCTCGGTTTCCGCTTCATGCCCACGGCGTCGGACACCGGGCTGCTCGCCGTCGCAGCACGCAACGCCGTGTCAGCCTCGAAAAGACTGGCAGCAGCAAGGGCCACGAGCCATCCGTCGTCGCCGGCCGAAGTTGCCGCAGGATGACAACCCAGAAGACTCCACCCATGCCCTACGCCATGCAAATCCTCCCCCCGGCGGTCCCGAAGTCTTCAAGCGGATCGCCACCCCGCGCCCAGTCGCAGGGCCGGGACAGTTGTTGGTGCGGCGTCACCGCCGTCGGCGTCAACTTCATCGAGACGTACCAGCGCAAAGGTGTCTACGCTGTCGACTACCCCCTGAGTGTGTCAACTTAAATTGGCCCCGGTAGGACGTGTATTTTTGGCCCCAGCAGTCTGATGGCGTCGGTCGCTACTGCCGGACGTGCAATTGAATCAGTCCTGTTGGGGGAACACGTCCACTATGAGGCGCCCTCTTAGGTTTGGGTTCGTTCCATGGTGCTGGCCTTGACGTTGTGGCGACTCGCGCGGTTGTTCCAGCAGGGCGAACCGCAGTTTCTTGGTCGTGCTGCCCTTGGCGCTGGCTCTACCGGCCATGTGGCCCTGCGCATCGGTGGTCGTGGCGCAAACCCTCGTGGAGCTGATCGGCGTGGTGTTCCGGTTCCTGCCGATGGTCATAAACAAGCCGAGTAGGGGAATCACTAGCCTTCCCATGAGGCGATGGCGCGTTCGACATAGGTTGTGACAATGGCGCGTATGTCGGTTGTCGGATCGAGGAGCCATTGCAAGCCGACGCCGTCCAGCATCGCCGTAAGCAGCCGCGCCTCGATCTCGATCTGCGCAAAGGAAAGGGGCGCGATGTCACCGATCCGGGCAGCTTCGCGCAAATGTGCCGCGAGGGTTGTCAGGTTCGATGTGTAGCGCTGGGTGATGAAAGCGTGTGCCGGGTGGGTCGGGCTGGAGGCTTCAGCTGCGATGGTGGTGAACAGTTCGAGCAGGCCGCGGTTGTCCTGGTGGGCGGCCATGACCTCTGGCAGCCGGCGGAAATAGTCCAATCCGCTGACATCGGTGAGTCCGTTCTCCACGGTCCGTCGGTCCCATTCTTCCAGCACGGCCGTGAGCAGGCCTTCCTTGCTGCCGAAGTGCTGGATCAGGGTGGCGTGGTTGACGCCGGCCTGCTCGGCGATCGTGCGGAGGGAGCCGCCGGCGAAGCCGTGTTCGCCGAAGACATCCATGGCGATGCCAATGAGCTGCTCGCGTCGGCGAACCCCTGTGCGGTAGGGGCCCCGTGTTCTGGTCTCCGCGCTTTCTGGCATGTCACTACTTTCTCATGACCATTGCCCAAATATAACCACTCGGTTAGGATTTAGCTTCAACACGGCTTCTGACCGCTGGGGACCTCCTGACTGGCTGCTGCGCGCGTCAGTCAAAAGGTCCCGACACTCGAAGATGGGAATCCTTGAGATGAAGTACTCCGTTCTCGGCCCGACCGGCGTGCGCGTGTCCCGCATCTGCGTCGGCACGGCGACCTTCGGCGTGGCACCGGGCCCACAGGAATCCGATGGCGTCGTGGGGGCGGCTTTGGATCTGGGCATCAACTTCTTCGACACCGCGGATGTCTACGGTTCAACGTCGACGTTCGACCGGCCCGGCGCTCCGCCGGCCGCAGAGCGTGAGTCCGCCGAGGAGATCCTCGGCCGCTCCCTGGCCGGCCGGCGGGATGAGGTGGTGCTGGCGACCAAGTCCGGGGAGCGGAGGTTCGATCCGGATGCCGGTCTTTCGCGCCGGTACATCATCCAGCAGGTCGAACAGAGCCTGCGCCGGCTGCGCACTGACCGTATCGACCTCTATTACGCGCATTTCCCGGATCCGAACACGCCCTTGGAGCAGACACTTGCCGTCTACGACGATCTGATCCGACAGGGGAAGCTCCGGTATGTCGCTTTGTCCAATCACACGGCGTGGCAGATGACCGAGGCCCTGTGGATCGCCGATGACCGCCGTCTGGTCTCCGCCCCCGTTGCCGCGCAGGTGATGTACAGCCTCTTGGACCGAAGCGCCGAGAAAGAGTTGACCGCCGCGTGCGTGCGGTTCGGTCTGTCGATCATTCCGTATGCGCCGCTGCACGGCGGTCTCCTAGCCGATCTGTCGATCTTGGACCGGCCGATCGCGGGAGGCAAGCGCTATGGCGGGCCTGGATACTCCGATACCGAGATCGCCGTCGCCCGCCGGCTGGACCAACTGGCCCGCGATTGGGGCCTGGGGATGCAGCAGGTCTCGCTCGCGTGGCTGCTGTCCCGCCCGGCGGTGGCATCGGTGATCGTCGGAGCCGAGACGGCCGACGAGCTCCGCGCCAACGCCGCCGCAGCAGATGTCGAGCTCACCAAGGAACAGTTGGATGTGGTATCGGCGCTGACTGCCGGGACCACGTCCTGACCGGAAGATACGAGGAACTCTGATGATGTACTCACGCCTTGGCCAGACCGGTGTCAGGGTCTCGAAGATTGCGCTGGGCACCGCCACCTTCGGGGTCGCCCCGAACGCGGAAGAGGCAGACAGGGTCGTCGGTACTGCGCTTGACCTTGGCATCAACTTCGTCGATACGGCCGATGTGTACGGCAACATGCCCGTATTCGACCGGCCTGGAGCCAAACCTGCCGCGGAGCGCGAACCGGCCGAGCAGATCCTCGGCCGTGCCCTGCGCGGACGCCGTGACAAGATGGTGATCGCCACCAAGTCCAATGGCATCGTCGGGCTCGGCGTCAATGACCGGGGGCTGTCTCGCCGGCACATCATTACCCAGGTCGAGGAGAGCCTACGGCGCCTGCAGACCGACTACATCGATCTCTACTACGCCCACGACCTCGACCCGGACACCCCGCCGGAACAGACGTTGGCGGTCTATGACGACCTGATCCGGCAAGGCAAGATTAGATACGTCGGGCTATGCAACCACCCGGCTTGGCAGGTCACCCGCGCGCTGTGGATCGCTGATGACCGCCGTCTGCAGGCTCCCGTCGCCGCCCAGGTCAAGTACAACCTCATCGACCGCGCCGCCGAGCGGGAGCTCGCACCGGCGTGCGAGCAGTTCGGCCTGTCGATCATTCCCTATGCCCCGCTGCATGGCGGACTTCTCGCCGACCTCGCGGTCCTGGATCGCGAGGTCTCGGGCGACGAACGATTCGGCGCGCCGGGGTTCTCCGAGGCGGAAATTTCCCTTGGCCGCGAGGTGGATCGACTCAGTCATGAATGGGCTTTGGGCCCTTACCAAGTCGCCCTGGCATGGCTGCTGTCCCGCCCCGCCGTCGCCTCGGTGATCGTGGGGCCGGAGACTGTCGATGAGCTTCGCGCGAACGCCACCGCCGCGGACATCATGCTTGAGCAGGCCCAGTTGGATGCCCTGACGGCTTTGGCTATCCAACCACCGGCTTTCCACCATCGCGCCGGTGACGGGCCGCTCAAGCCGACCACCGCAGATTCGATCGTCTAATCCGGCATCTCTTCGAACTTTTCATCACCACCAAACAGTTAGGACGCAACCATGTCCCGTGCAGACCAGAGCACCGTCGACTTCCTGACCGAGTACTTCGCTGTCATCGAGAAGAAGGATTACGAACGTCTCGGCGACTACTACGCCGACGACATCACCCTCACCTTCGCCAACGCACCGACCGTCAAAGGTAAGGACGTCGTGCTGGCGCAGATGACTGTGATCGGCGGCAAGGTCGGGTCCTTGGCCCACCCTCTGGTCAACATCTGGCAGGAGGAAGACGGCGTCGTCGTGTTCGAGGTCGACAGCTCCTGGCGCTTCCTCGACGGGGTCGAAGTGACGATCAGGGCCTGCTCGATTTTCACCATCGCCGACGGGAAGTTCACCGACCAGCGCATCTACGTCGACAACGGCCCCATCAACTCCTATCTCAGCTGAACCCAGCAGCGAGAACGAGCCATTCGAACGATCACTTATGAGCGGCATGCCAAATGGCCAGACACATTGGAAACGCAGGGAGACCGCTCCTGCGCTGGAAGTCTCAAGTCGATCCTGAAACGCACATTCCTCTGAAGAGCGTGACCACCGTAGGCACCGGCTCAGGCTCACTGTTGCTTCCGTGTGGTGGCCAGGCAGTAGGAATCTGTGCCGGTTTCGATGATGGTGCCGTTGAAGGTCAGGCGGTCCACGATCGCGGCACAAAGCCTTGGGTCGGTGAAGGTTTTGGTCCAGCCGGAGAACGACTCGTTGGAGGCGATCGCGATTGAGTTCTTCTCTTCGCGTTCGGTGAGGACCTGGAAGAGGAGTTCGGCGTCGCGGCGGTCCAGTTCCATATAGCCCAGCTCATCAATGCACAGCAGATCGACCCTTCCGAATCGGGCGATGGTCTTGGCCAAGACCTTCTCATCGGCCGCCTCCACAAGCTCGTTCACGAGCCGGGTTGCCAAGGTATATCTGACCCGGTAGCCCTTCTCCGCCGCGGCAGTGCCGAGGCTATCAGCAGATGGGATTTGCCGGTCCCGGAGTCCCCGATCAGACATAAGGGAGCGCCTTTGGGGATCCAGTCCCCAGTTGCGAGGGTATGGATGGTGGCAGGATTGATGTTCGTGTTCGCCTCGAAATCGAAATCGCCCAACCACTTGCCGACAAGGCGTTTCCGGTGCCCGACGGCGTCCCTGACGATGTAGCCGCAGCATTACTGGCCCCAGGCATCACAGCACACTATCTGATCAATTCCAGCTACCGGGTTCAGCCCGGCGAAACGGTCCTGACCTACGCCGGCGCCGGGGTGTCGGGAAGCTGTTGACCCAACTGCTCAAACATCGCGGGGCCACCGTGATCACCACGACGTCCACTCCGCAAAGGCCCGTCAGGCCCGGAAGGCCGGCGCTGATCATGTCCTTGAGTACGCGCAGGTTCCGGAGCGCGTGCGCGAGCTGACCGGCGGCCGAGGCGTCGACGTCGTGTATGACGGCGTCGGCAAGGACACCTTCGAAGGTTCCCTGGACGCGCTGCGTGTCCGCGGCACGCTCGTGCTTTTCGGCGGCGCCTCCGGGCAGGTGCCCCCGTTCGATCTGCAACAGCTCAATACGGTTCGTTGACCGTCTCCCGCCCCAAGCTCGATGACTTCCTGCTCGATGCCGAGGAGCGGCGATGGCGGTCGCAGGAACTATCCGATTTGGTCACCGAAGGGATCCTGAAGGTCGAGATCGGCGCGCGTTTCCCGCTGGAGCAGGCCGGAGAAGCGCACGCTGCGCTGGAGTCGCGGACAACCAGGGCAAGGTCA
Organism: Arthrobacter sp. ok909; assembly: GCF_900104405.1. Taxonomy (NCBI): domain Bacteria; kingdom Bacillati; phylum Actinomycetota; class Actinomycetes; order Micrococcales; family Micrococcaceae; genus Arthrobacter; species Arthrobacter sp. ok909. The sequence goes on from NZ_FNJS01000011.1 coordinate 94,880, forward strand.
TTCTGGTACCAGGTGCGGACTCCGCCCAAGTCAACGGACCGCAGACGTTCGCCTCACCCTGAGGCTCGGCAGCCCGAGAACGTCAGGCAATGTCAAAGGATAGCCTTGGCAATCTCGTCCGCTGCCTGTCGGAGCCTCTCGACGGTGGCCGGCAGGCGGCCGGTCCTCAGGCGCTCACCCGGTCCGTTCGCCGTGATGACGCCTGTCAGGCGCCCGCTGATATCACGTACCCCGCATCCGACCGTGAAAAGGCCCTCTTCGAGCTCGTTATCCAGCGTGGCATAGCCCTGCTTCCTGACCTCGTGAATTTCCCGGATCAGATCACTCCGCCGGTTAATGGTGTGGCGCGTGAAGCTCTCCAGCATGTCAGGCATAACTTCTGCGATCTTTTCGTCGCTCAGTTCGGCCAGCAGGATCTTGCCCGTTGCACTTGCATGCAGGGGATACTTCCGGCCGATGTACTGCTGGGGCACATTGAGGATCCGTGAACCGGAACTTTCTGCGACGAGGTCGTAGTCCAGGTCGCCGTTGACGATCGCGAAGCCAATCGACTCGTTGAGGTCGGCGGCCAGGTCATCCAGGATCGGCTGGAGGCGCGCCGCCAGCCCGGATATCGGATCAGCCAGACGCCCGAGGCGGGCGATCTCGAAGCCGAGTTTGTAGAGGTTGTCGTCGCGATCGACAAACCCGATCTGCTCAAGCGTCAGGAGCAGGCGGAAGGCGGTGGGACGGGTCATCCGGACGGCCTGAGCAAGTTCAGTCACGGTGATCCCTTGCGGGTGACGCCCGAGTTCCCGGAGCAGGGCACCGGCTTTAATGACCGATTTGTTGGTCATATCCGTGGGTTCTTGCGCCAGCTCTTCTACGTCTGAGTCAGTCACTTCTACACCGTTCGTCGGGGGACTTATGGGCCGAGGACGCCTGTATCGTGTGTGCACGACGAAACAAGAGCCCTCTTTCCAATCCTAGGCCTCCAATTTGAATGTCGTGTTCATTTAGTTGGCAAGCTGGGCTTAACCTCCAATCCGCCGTTGAGCGGCATGGTCACTGGATGGCTGCTTGACCGCAGCCTTACCGAAGGGCGCAGACGCTTCACTCAAGCTCAGCCCCCGGGTTTCCGGCGCCAGGAACTGGGAGACTACGGCTCCGATGATGCAGATGGCCGCGGCGAAGAGCATGGTGATTCCCGCGCCGAGTCCGTCCACGGACAGCGGGAGGATGAACGTTCCCGCCGCTGCACCGATGCGGGAGACGGCTGCGCCGAAGCCTACGCCGGCGCCCCGGATCTCCGTGGGGAAGACTTCGCCCGGGTAAACCCCAGTGAGTGCTGTCGAGACGGCGTTGGCGAAGGAGAAGGTCACGAAGCAGACCAGGATGACGAGCGGTGATATGTGCGCGAACAGTCCGATGATGACGAGGGCGACGGCGGCAGCCCACATGGGCGGGATGGAAAGCTTGCGGCGCCCGACCCGCTCGATGAGGAACATCGAGGTAAGGGAGCCAGCGACGACGACGCCGTTGAGGAGGAGGGCGCCGGCAAGGCCGTCTTCGACGCCCAGGCTCTCGAGCACGATGGGCGCGAAGGTCGCAATGGCGAAATATGGGGTGACATTGCAGACCCAGAAGACGCAGATGAAGATGGTTGCCCTGCGGTACTCCGGCGAGAAGAGCTTGCGGAAGCTCGTCTTTTCGCGCCTTTCAGCTTCCAGTTCACGGACGTCGGAAGGCTCCATGTACTCGTTGGCGATGGCCATGGCTTCGTCCATGCGTCCTTTGTTGAGGAGCCAACGGGGTGACTCGGGTGTGCCGAGACGCAGAAGGAACACGATGAGCGAGGGGACGGTGCTCATGCCCAGGATGACGCGCCAGTCAGCGTGGATCGCCCTGGACATGACGTAGCCGATCGCGTAGGAACTCAGGTAGCCGACGTACCAGGCCACTTCCTGGAAGGCCAGCAGCTTGCCCCGCAGTTTTGCGGGTGAGAATTCGGCCAGCAACGGCCAGCCGATCGCATAGTCCGCGCCGATTGCCATCCCCATGACGAGGCGGACTAGGAAGAGCTGCCAGGCCTCCCCCACGAAGAATTGTGCGGCCGAACCCATCAGGAAGACGGCCAGATCGACGATGAACATCGGCTTGCGTCCGACTTTGTCGGCCAGGTAGCCCCCGATCGGTCCTCCGAAGAAGATTCCAATGAGGGCCGACGCCCCGATCAGTCCCTGCCATGCGAAGGAGAGGTTAAGGTCGGCACTCAGGGCCGGCATGACCAGACCGATGCTTCCAAGGATGAAGCCGTCGATGTACATGCCGCCGGCGATGATGGCGCTGAGCTTGTAAATGAATCGCGTCTTGCGCGGATCCGGCGTCGTTCGCATCGTTTCGGACGGGCCATTGACCGGGTCTACAGGTGGATTCACGGTGAACTTCCTTGTTCTCGTGAGTATAAATCCCGGCATGGCCGTCAGGCGACTGCTTCCCTAAGACGCGACCAGAGGCTGACGGACGCGGCTAGTCCGCCATGTCGGGGAAGAGCGCCCCTCGTAATCCGCCATTGGACTCTGCACAGTCGCGGACTGGACATTCTTTTCCATGGCCGGCGTGGTCTCTGCCGGGTTCCGGCTTCCCGCGCCGATCCTGTCCCGTCGTGTCATCACCGATCACACCCACAGCTAGAAGAAAATTGAACGTGACGTTCAATAGATGAACTACTTCCATTGTGACGCAGTTCACTCACGCGCGCAATAGAGAAAATGAACGTCGTGTTCACTTTTTTGTTCACGATGCGCTCATGCCACACAGCCCCCTTGCGAGCGGGAAGTGGCATATGTCATGATCCTTCTGTGTTCACAAGATGAACGTCCCGTTCATTGCTGAACGCCTCACATGTCTGCCGATAGCTTCAGAGGGGAAGCCATCATGACCATCGCCCAGCGCCGCTTTTCTGTAGCCCTGCGACACCGTCGGGCCCCCCGACATTGGGGCACCCAGTCCAGGCACGAGGCCGCGGTCACCGAGGTCCGGCCCAGCCCACCGAGATCCCGGATCACCGCGGCACCTTGGGAAGGGCTGTACCTTGAAGTCGACGAAGCCGCGGACAGCGGCGCCTGACACATTCGCCAATGGCCCGACCGAAAGTAAACTCCGAAAGCCCAGCAGCTAACACTGTGGGCCCGCTCTTTGAAAGGACACCATGGAAGTGCTCTGGGAAATCGCCGGATGGGCAGGCGCGGCTCTGATTCTGACCGCCTACCTGGCCGTCTCCATGGGCTGGTTGAAGGCCGGCAGGCGCTTCCAGACGGCAAACCTCGTCGGCGCTTGTGCCTTCATTGTCAATGGCGCGGTCCACGAAGCATGGCCTTCCGTGGTCACGAACATCGCATGGTTCCTCATTTCCGCCGTTGCGATTCTTCGCATGCGATCAGCGAGCCAGCCGCCCGTGCCGGCTGCCGATGCTCCACAGTTTCCAGGCCTCCCCGACACGACCGGCCAGCTCGCTGTTATTGAGGTTCTGGCCAGTGCCGTTCATAGTGACGCCGACGGGCGTGCGCCCAAGCATCAGGCCTGAGCCCGCCTGCGCACGCGCAGCATTGACTTCCTTCCCGGTCCCCGCCACCGACCGTAGGAGACTGCTGAAATCATCGCGGATCGGGCGCTTCGGCTGGACTCGTGTACCTGATGGTTGAGTTGGGTTATGCAGGGACGCGAGGACGCCCAACGCGGGTATTGGATGTGGACGCGCTGCCCGGTGAGTTGTTGGCTCCGGGCGGCGTCTTCGCTTTCTGACCGAACATCGGGGGACGTCGGTTTCCGGGAGTTCGAGGGCGCTGCGCCCGTCCGGTCCAGCGATTTGTTCATCATCATGTTCATAAGTACGCTCCGCGACCAGCCGTACTCGACGGCGGCGGAGGCACATCAGGAACGCTGTTCCGGGGTTTCGGCCTCTTCCTGAGCACGGTGATGTGACCCCAGGGCAATTGTGCAACAGGCTGTTTTCGGTACTCCCAGCCCATCTGCCGGCTCCGGATTCCAGCAGGGCCAGGGAAGCTGGTGCCAAGAGCTGACGGACAACTTCGCGGGGCAACGCCTTGCCGGGGACATCCACGCCGCGGGTAATTCCTCCGGGATGGTCCGCGCGGGTCAAAGTGAAACTGTCCGGTAGTCCCGCGGCGGCACCGCCCGCTTTGGTCAGCCCCCATCGGCGGAGATCTTCCAGAACATGATTGAGGAAACGCACGCACCGTTGTTGGCCGCTGAGGCTGAGCAACGCGCTCTCACGGAGTTGTCCCAGCCGGATCAAGTGCGCCGTGATGTCCTCCCGGCCGAGCCGTGTGGCGTCGATCCCGGCGTCCGCCCGTTCCCGCAAGGTCGCGGAAAGCAAGGCGAGGGAAAGGACCACATCGTCCATGTAGCGGGCACTGACACGGCGAAGGGCACCGCGCAGCACCCACTCCTTCGCGACCGACAACAGCCGCGGCTGGCTGATGTCTGTCGCGCCGCGACCGGCACGGTCGGCCCGGCCCCGGAACCGGGCGGGGGAGGCGGCCGGGGCGTACCCAAAAACCCGCAAGTCCCAGATGTCCAGGGGAAGTTGTGCCTCGATGGCCGCCGATAACGGGTGCCCGGCCAGCGGGTGACTTGCCGCTGGATCGAGTAACCGTGCGACCGCTGTCACGAATGCACCCGGGATGTCAGCCGTTCAGTGAGTCGGCCAACCGCCGCGCGGCGGCGGCCGTCGCTGACGTGGATGTACGGATCAGCCGACGAGGGGCTGCTCCACCCCAGAAGGGCCTGCAGTTCATCGCGGGTTGTTCCCGACGCCAGATGCTCAGAAGCCGCGAAGTGCCGCAGCATGTGCGGGTGGATGTGACGCAGACCCGCCGTCCGGGCGAGCCGCTCGATGATCTTGTGGAGGTTGCGGGGCGACATCGCGTAACCGCGGGTCAGCCCGTTCAGCGTGGCGACGAGCATGTCGTTGTCTGCGGCCTCGCCGCAACCGTCGCGCTCCAGCATGTAACGGTCGTAAAGGGCGAGCAGAATCCCCGGTGCGGGGACGGCGAAGTCGAACTGTGCTTTGGACCAGGCGCCGTTCGGGTTGCGGCGTCGGACGACGTGGATGTGTTCGCCCGGGACACGGCACAGACCGCTGTTACCCGGTTGGGCCGGCAGTCCGAGTCCGGCCGCGTCGGGCACGAGGTGCAGGTCCTGGCGTCGCAGTCCCAGCGCCTGTCCGATCCGCATCCCGGTCAGTGCGAAGAGAAGGATCAGGAACCGGTCGCGGGCGGTCGTGGCGGCATCGAGAAGAGCGGTAACTTCTGCTGCCGTCGCCTGGTCCGGTGCCGTTGCGCGTCGGGACTCACGGCGTCGGTGCCGTACCCGCGGGCCTCTCGCCGAGTGGAACTCCCGTTCGTCGGGGAGCTCGTATAAATCGCTGAGAAGCCGGGCAGGCAGCGCGCCCTCGGTGATCGCGAACCGGTAGAACTCACGCACGGCGACGAGGATCCGGTTGGCCCGGCCCGGCGTCCGGGGCGAGCCGGCGTTCCGTCCGGATCTCTGGGGTTCTGTCGCGAGGTAGGCCGCGAACAGGTGAAGATTTCGGGCTGCCTGCTCAAGGTCTCGACCGCTTTGTTGCGCCCACGTCAGGAATAAGGCGATGCCCCGACGCCGCAGTCACCCACGATGTGTCCGAGTTCAGCCCCTCCGCCGCCCATCTTCCAGTTCGGCAGGGTCGCTGGAAGATCGACTCACGTCGGCAGGTCGGGCTGTCGTCCCACCAGGAAGATAGAGTTTCAGCGCAGGTCTGCGAAGCCCAAGAAAAGTGCAATGCGACACGCGGAGTCGTTTTCTGTAAACAAATCCCCGGATGTCGCCGATAGCAGTGCTAATTTCGACTCAGTCGATAGCTGTAAACAGAAACCTCAAAGTGGTCGACTTCAAGTAGCACCAGCGATGAAGCAGTCACAACCGCAGGTTGTGCGAGATTCAAAGGACATGACCATGAGCGCAGTAATCAATCGTGGAGGCGGACGACCCAGCAAGGGCCTACGCAAATACATTGGCTTCCGCACGCAGGCTAAGACCGCGGAGGACGTTCAGATGATCGCTGCCGCCAAAGGCATGACTGTCACTGACTACGTTTCCTCCGCCGTCGACCGGTCCTTGCGCGAAGACCTGGCATTGCTGGATCATTTCGCCCATCAGGAGGAACTGCCGATCCGCATAGCCTCATAACAGAAGAAGGCCCGCACTAGGCGGGCCTTCGAAGCTGAAGATCCACGATCCGGGAAGCTTGCCGGCGAACAGATCGTAGATCGGATGGAAGACCTTCACAGGACTTCATTTGTGTTGCAAAACCGATCCTGCAAGATCGGCCTTTAGTCATTCCCTCGACAGGAACAGAATCATCGTACAACAGCACGCCCGCGTGCTGCCAGCCATATACGGCGCTGGCGTGTCGCGCGGGCCATCCTCCACACACAGCCCCGCTCAGGCGTGGGCTGCCTTGGCGCCTATCCTCGCAGGTCAGCCCCGGGTTAGGCTCTCACGGGACGCAGGTAAGACGTACCCGCAGAAGCACGAACGGGCCCTCACTGAGGCGCTGCCCACATTCCCGGCGGCGGTCCGCATTTTCGGCAAAGACGGCACCTGCGCCGCGATCTTCCTTGACTTTGACTCCTCGGTCGCAGGTGTCGACTGGGTTTTGGCAGATGTCCGGGCCGTTCAGACCTGGCTGCACTCGGTCGGTGCGCGGTGGATTGAGGATTACTCGCCTAACGGCGGCCGGCACGTGTACATCCCGCTCGAGCAGCGGGTCACGTTTTCTGAAGCGCGTGATCTTGTCGAGGCGCTGGGTACCCGCTACCGGAGCCTGGACAAGACCCCGCACCAGAACCTCCTGCACGGTTGCATGCGCACACCCGGTTCCCTGCACAAGCGCGGCGGCTACCAGGAACTCGCGATGAGCCTGTCCATGGCGTACGACATTGCTCGTCGGCCCAACTCCGCCGATATCTGGACCGCGATGACCGCTGACCTGGCGGGGGAGATCAACGCCGTCCGGGCGCTTCGGCTCGAGCAGACTTTCACGCCCGTCACCGAGGAAGCCCCGGCCGTCAAGCACCCGGCCGGCCGGATGTCCCGAGTCATGCAGCTGATGGCCCAGACCGGGCTTTACGACTCGAACCGGTACGCCACCGATTCGGATGCCCGCCAGGCCATCGTCACCGGGGCCGCAGCTGCCGGCCTTCAGCTTGTGGACGTCGAACGCCGCATGATGCAGGGGACCTGGCCCGGGCTGGCTTCCTTCTATGCCCGGTATGCCTCCCGCCACCGGGTCCCGGCGCTGCGCAGAGACTGGATCAACGCGGTCGCCTACCTGAGCAAAAACCAGTCAACCAGGGGCGGGAATAACAATGTCCGTAGATCCCCCACAAGCCAGCCAAGTACACAGCCCCCCGTACTAAAGGGCTTGAATCCAATTTCGTTGAATCCCGATGCGGAGCATCGGTTCATCCGGACGTGGCGGAATGCGCTGCGAATCAGGGAGGTCAACTACCAGGAATCACGAACAGGCATGGCGCGGAGGATGGTGCTCAGGGCACTGGGGGAGGCAGCCCACCTGACGGCGTCCCGGTTTATTGAATTCGGCGTCCGGTCCATCGCCGTCGCGACCGGACTGGATCACACCACTGTCGCCTTGCACCTCAAGGCCCTGCGGTGTGAGAAAGACCCCCTCGTCACCCTGGTCGAGGAAGCTCGTGGGACCAGGGGCGATCTGTATATGCTGACCGTCCCCGAAGAGCTAAAGACGGCAGCCGAGGAGGCGTCCTGGCAGAGAGGAAAAATCCACGCCCTGCGCCCTGCATTCCGGGAGCTGGGTCTGCCGGCGGCATTTGTTTACGAAGCGCTGGAGCACTCCCCCGCACTGCCGATCGCTGAACTCGTCCGGGCCACGGGCCTTTCACGGTCGGCAGTGAACGAGGCCCTGGAAGTACTCGCTGCCTGGAACCTGGTGGCCCGGGGCGCCGGCAAGTCCTGGTCGGTGGTGTCATCGACGTCGTTGAAGCAGCTCGCCGAACACCTCGGGGTGCTGGAAGCTGTCGCTGCGCAGATGCAAAGGTACCGGAATGAGCGGATCATCTGGCGCGAATGGCTGGCCAAAAACGTCAACACCGTCGCCGAGCTCCTCTCCCCCGGTGAGGACTATCCCTGGGAGACATTCGAAGGCCCGCCTGATGATTGGGCGTTGGCGGACATCGCGTTCGGCCGGGCCGGATGAGTTTGGTTGACGGGTCGGTGACTGGGCGTGTCCGAAACGGGCCACTCCCCTGTTCTGGCGCGGAATTTTTCGTTGACGAGCAGCGCCGTTGCGGCCGCCGTACACATGAGTCTCATGACGACGAAGATTCACCTGGTCGTTGCGGCAGACCCTTCTCAGGACAGCGAAGAGTTTGGATCATGCCATGTCGGTTGCACCACATGGCAGCCGGGCACCCGTCGGTGCAAAGTCTGGACGCACGAAGAGCTGTTCCGCCTCTGCGAGGCCGAAGTGGCAAGCATGTGGGCGGACACGCGGTCCCTGAAGTTTGCTCGGATGCACGCTCACCGCGACGCCGACATAGTGAAGACCCCCGCCCGTTTCGAATTCATCCAGACGTCGTAAGCGTGCTGGAGGAGGAACTCGGAAGCTGGATGCGGGGTGCCGTCAATCGAGACGCAGAAGACGGCTGGAGCGGCATTGAGGTCGTCAAGGAAGTTGCGAACACCAGGAATGGGCTCCGCCACGACAGGACCCTGCGCGTACTGTTCGCCTACGGCCGCATCGATCCCAGCGAAGTGAAGGCAGCCATGGCCAAGCACGACTTCAAGAGCCTGTGTTCAGCACCCAGCGGTAGAGGACTGCCAACGAGCCACTCCCCCATTCCTCCGGCCGGACGTCGCGGCTCCCGGTTTTGTGCCATAACGCATGCCATAAGCACTATGGGAAGTCATGCTTGACGGCCTGTGCGAGGTCTAGCTTCGCTCCCCCGCGGCCTGGACCACCTGGTTGTGGAGCTTGAAAACTGCCGAGACGAGGGCGCTCCGTGATGGGGCGTCGAACTCGGTGACCTTCTCATCCAGCCAGGCAATCTGCACGCCGTCGAGGCGCAGCTGGATCTGGATGCCGGCCTCTCCCCTGCGCCGGGGCGCACGGCGGGGCATGCCGGAGATGGTCAGCAGGGTCTCTGCCACAAATTCCCCCGCAATCTGCTCATCGGTCAAGGTCTCGAAAGCGTCGATGAGGAGGTCGGCGTACGTGGTCCGTTCCCGGTAGACCGTGTCTTTGACATCAGCGAGCAGTTGCGGCGGCAAGTACACCCCGACGTTGCGTAGCGCCCCGGGCACCGCCTCGGAGGCTGTCTTCTGTGCCGGTGCAGCCTTCTTGGCCGCCGGCTGCTGCGGTGCGGTCTCCGGCGCGGTGGCAGGCTCCGGTGACGGCTCGGGCTGTTGCGCCTTCGGCTCCGCCGCCTCAGGAGGCGCCTGCTCAACCTTTGGGGCCTGCTCCTCTACGGACTCGGGTGCGGCCGTAGGCAGTGCTTGAATGGGTTCCCGTGCAGGAGCCTCGGTAGGGTCCTTCGGCGCGGTCACCTCCGGTCCCTGGGTACCCCTCCCCCGCTTCGGCGGCAACAGGCCCTGCAGTCCTACTCCGCGGGCCGGTGCCACGGGTGCGAAGGCTCCTGCCAGGCTCTGGCGGCCGCTCATGCGTGGTTACCGCTTTCGATGTCGTTCAGCCGGGCAAGGATCTCGCCTGTCAGCTGCTCGTACTCTTCAGCTAGTCCCCCGGCGTTGCGGGAGAAGAACCCCTCGGCGGGCTTCTCCCCCGCCCGGAGAGCCTTCAGGCGCTTCTTCTGAGCGTCGGTGACGGCGCCCTCGAGCTCGTGGAAGAGCAGGCCCTTGCGGCGGGCGTCGGCGCTGGCACTCTCCAGGTTCCGGATCCGGGTCTCGAAGACCGGGGCAACCGTGCCTAGCATCTCCTCCAGGGTGTCGCGGACACTGCGTTCCAGACGCAGCGAACGCGGTCCGACACCGAACAGGACAATGCCGGCCAGCTGCAGGGACGGGTTCCGGTCCCGTACGGCCATGAAGCGGCGGGCGATGCGCTCCACGCCGTCGATGCTCGCGTCGTCGGAACGGGTGGGGATGACGACGGCGCTTGAGATCGCAAACGCGCCTTCGACGAGGATCCGCTCCCCTGGTGGAGTGTCGATCAGGATCAGGTCGTAATCGTCTGCCAGCGGCGCCAGAACGCTGTAGAGCATGTCGCCGAAGTCGCCGGCATCGGAGCGGCTGGACCGGGACACCATGAGGCCCTGGATGTCTTCGAGGTCCTGGCCGCCAGGGATGACGTCCAGGTTTTCCCGGACGTTCCGGAGGATCATGGGTTCGGTCCCGGCAATGAGGGCTTGGAAGAGCTCGCGGCCGCTCTGCCGCTCGTAGCCGAGGTCCCGGGCCAGGTCACCCTGCGGGTCAAGATCCACCATGAGAACCCGGGAGCCGGCCAGGGCGACGTACCCGCCGACGTTGGCCGCGGTGGTCGTCTTGCCCACTCCGCCTTTGCCGTTAGCCAGGGACACGACCCGGTCAATTGCCCGTGTTTGGTGGGTTTTCGGGGGTACGGGGGCTTGCAGTGATCGTGCCATCGGCCGGTGACTCTCCTACGTGGTGGGTGGCATTGCGCTCTGCCCTTAACGCTATGTGCACTCCGCCCGGATTGATGGCAGTGACACGCATAGGACGGATCACAACTCGTCCGGTTGAGTGGTCCGCGGGACGCTGAGCGGTTTGCCCCGCTGGACTACGTGCCTACTCCCCTGTTGGACGTCCGGGTGGCTGTCGTGCTTGTCCTCACGTGGATGCCCGCGTCGGACTTCCTGTTGGGTGGTGGGCATGCACTCGTATGTAGACCCCTGTAGTGCTCTCTGCGCGTGTTCCAGTTGATCAAAGGGCAGGTGCCACCGTTGTGGCTCAAGTGAGGACAATTGCCTGAAATGCCATGGAGAACCAAGCTTGGCATGCAACTGTACGTTCGGCGTTGAGAGTAACGGGACATTGTGCGGGCCGTTCCACCATGCGAGCAGCTAGAGATACCACTGTGCCGACTACGGGGCGGAGGACGTGAGAGGCAAGAGCAAATCCAGCCGGAGATCATGCTCAGTTGAGTGCAGTTACTCCCGTTGAAGCCCTGGCTTTACGTGCTACTTGTCGTTCGGGTGTCCATCCAACGTGACTTATGGCAGACCTTATGGCATGAACGGCAATAGTTCGACCGGTGTATCTCCCCGCGTGCGGGTCAACGAGGGCTCCCACCGGTATTTCAGGCAGTGCTCCCGCGAGTGACCACGTGCTCTATGGTAACCGGGCCCTGTGCAGTGAAGCCCGGCGCGGGAGTGTCGGGAGTTTTAACCCAGTCGTGCTGCTACCTCGCTGATGGCGTCGATGACGTCGATGTCGATCCAACCATGGAAAACGACATCTGCGTTGGACAGGCCCTTCTCTGCGTCCGCTTGGGGTATACCTCTGACTGACGTCAGTTGAATGTCGGCAACTGCGTCAGATTGGGGTCTGTGGGGCATTTCCTGACCTCTTGTAGTCAGGGTCTATGGGGTCACCCTGACATTCGTCGGTGGGTCTGTAGTCAGTGCCCGATGTTTGGTCTGCGGTCTCAAGGTCGCTGGAAGTGAAATAGTGTTGAGCGCAAAGGCCGGCGTTGGCTGTGGGGGAGGCGTCAGCGTGAACCACGAGCGAAGGACCCCTGTTGGCCCGTAAAATCCATGTCCAGCTGATCGATGATCTTTCTGGAGAGGACGCCCAGGAGACCATTCGTTTCTCCGTCGATGGCGCCGATTACGAAATCGATCTCTCTGCAGACAACGCCGCTGAGCTGCGGGGATTGTTGCAACGATATGCGGCCAAGGGCCGGCGTCTGGGTGGCCCGTCCGGTCGCAGAGCCGGCCGCGCTGTGCCGATGGGTCGTGGCGAGACTCAGAAGGTCCGCGACTGGGCCGCGGAGAACGGGTACAACCCCAGCTCGCGGGGACGCATTAGCCAGGTCATCAAGCAGGCCTACGACGCTGCCCAGGGTTAGCCAAGGTACCGAGGCGAAATCGATACATTGAACTGATGCGGGGTGCTATGGCGGCCCGGCGCATGTGCGGACGCCGGATCGCGGAAACCGGTCCGGCTCGGCGACGTTCCCGCAGCTGATTTAGGGGCTCGCTGGCCCGGTGACTCGTCCTTCCATATGTAGATGCCATAATTAGAGAAACGTTTCTTCACTGGATTTATGGAGCCCCGTTGCAGAGTTTGGAAGTGGACGGCATGAAAAGCGATGTCCGAGACCTGGTGCTTCAGTGCGCATCAAACACGGGGCAAGGTCCCCTCGACAGGGCCCTTGTCCCTGCCGTTGGGGCGGGAAAGATGCTTCGCTCCAGGCTCGTCCTTGAGATTGGCACGGCTCTAAACCTGGGGCCTTGTGAACAGTTGGTTGCTGCAGCGGCAGCAGTCGAACTGCTTCACGTCGCTTCCCTGGTGCACGATGATCTGATCGATGGCGCGGAGTTCCGGAGAGAGGTGCCGGCCGTGCACGTTGCGGTAGGCGCCGGCACCAGCATTCTGGCAGGGGACTTGCTGCTGGCCCGGGGGATGAATTTGGCGCAGCAGGCCGGGGCCCTCGCGGCGGCCGTCTGGCAGTCGGCATTTGAGCAACTGACACTTGGGCAGCTTGCGGAATCGCAACTGTCACTGCGCTCGGCCGAAGCCGATTTTCTCGGGTATATCTCACTGAAGACGGCGGCTCTTTTCGGTGCCAGCTGCCAGATGGGAGCCATTGTCGCGGGGTCGCCCTTGTCGAGCGTGGAGCACGCCCGGCTGTTTGGCTGGAATTTCGGGATGGCATTCCAACTGCTTGATGACCTGCTCGATATTCTTGGGGATCCGGACGCGCTCGGGAAACCTGTCGAAACTGATCTTCCCAATGGTGTGTACGGTGTCGCCGCCTTGAAGACCATGGCAGGGGAGCGACGCCGATTGGAAGACGCTCTCGCTGCCCGGCAGTTCAGCGCGGCCTACGCCCTACTGCGGTCGCCTGCCACTATTCGGCATTCCCTTTCCTTGATCGAAAGCTACTCCGATGCTGCTGCGGAGGCGTTGCGGCAGGTTCTTGGTGCAGACGGCGCCGAGGACCTGGCCGTGTGGGCGCGGGAGTACGTCAGATCGGCACTTACAGATGGAACAGCAGAAGAGTATCGGTCGTTGCTGCCCAATCACTGGAGAGGGGAATCCTGATGTCCACCAGAATTACGATCCGGCACGTGGCCAAGGCGGCCGGCGTATCAGTCACGACGGTTTCTGATTCGCTGAGCGGCAAAGGCCGGTTGCCGGACGAGACCCGGAAAAAAGTTCTCCAGACAGCCAAAGAGCTGGGATACCAGGCGAGTTCTGCCGCGAAGAGCCTGGCGTCAGGCCGGACCGGCATCATTATGATGTCCATCGCTGCGCCGGGGACGGCCGTTACGTCCATGTGGAATGTTGAATTCTTCGTCCGGGTCATGAGCGCTGCCTCGGAGGTCGCCTCAGCTAAGGGGTACGCCTTGGCTATGGCGCCGCTCGGTGATTGGGCGGGGTCCTCGAGGCTGCCCTATGACGGGGCAATAGTGGTTGACCCTGTCAAGGAAAATACGCTGGTTCAGCGTGCTCTGGTGGACGGACGGCCTTTGGTCACCGTCGGAAGGCTCGACTCCGAGGCTACGAGCTGCGTCGACAACGATTTTTCCGTCATTGTGCCGGAGGTCTTGGATCATTTGTGGCAGCAGGGAGCCAGACGTCCGGCTCTGATTTCCAGCCCTGTCAGTGCTTCGTATGCGGCCGACTGTGTTCGGGCCTACAGGAACTGGTGCAGCGCGAATTTGGTGGAGCCCCTGATCGAGGTCGTCTCGGGCAGTCTGTCGGAGGACACGGGACGACAGGCCGCGGTCAATCTGCTGAGCAGGACGGAAGCTCCTGACGCGATTTTCGCAACACTGGACCGGTTGGCACTTGGCGCCTCGATGGCAGCAACAGCCGAGCGGGACGTCATGATCGTGAGCCTGGGCGATAGCTCAGCGGCAGCGGGCGCTTCTGTGCCTCTGACCGCCGTCGAACTGAACCCGGTCGAGATCGGGCGCGCAGCGGCGGAAATGCTGATCGAACAGATTGAGGGTAAGCAGGACATCAAGAGCGTGACGGTGCCGGCCCATCTCGTCGTCAGGGCCAGCACCGGCGCCAGGCCGCGGTCCAGCTGATTCTCAAGGGTGCAGCAGCTCGGTGCGGAACTCGTCGTGCTCTACGGTCCGTCCATACGCGACATCCGGACTGACGGCAACCGTGAAGACAGTCGGTTCGTGGCGGGTCACTTTCACCCCCTGCCGGCCTTCTCGCATGGCGTAGTCCTGCGCCGCCGCCACTGCCTCATTTAACTTCTGTTCAATTGTCTGTGGTGTGAAGGCCCGAATGTAGGCCACATGTCCGTTGCCGGCCGATGTCATAGCAATTACCTCCGAGAGGCCGGGGGGCCGTCCCTGACGGGTTCTCGTTGTCAGGGACCGTCATCAAGCCGGTGTTGTTGTGCGTTGTCATGCGACTAGTAGAGTTCTGGCCTGAGGTGCTCCAGGTAGTCCACGGCGCGGGCCACGGCTGCGCCGATAGTTACAGAACCCGTGAGGGTTTCCTCCCCCGGTCCTGCCTGGCCAAGGACGGCCCCGTCGGGGCCGATGATTCGGGATCCGCCAACGAAGTCAAAGGGTCCCTCGGACCCGGGACGGTTCACGTAGAGGTGGGGGAGCCTGTTGTCCAGGGCGCGCGCCCTGCCTGCGAGTTCGTGGTCTCCGTAGTAGGGATCCATGTTGGCCGCGATCGAGACAATCACGTCGGCGCCGTCCACGGCCAGTTTGCGTGCCGGTTCGGCGAGTTCGATATCGAAACAGATCAGCGGGGCCACAGTCAGTTCTCCGAGCTTCACGCACCGCAGATTCCCTCCCGGGGTGAATGCTTCCGCCTCCCCGTCAAAGAGGTGGGTCTTCCGGTAGATGCCGGCTATCGCGCCGGTGGCGTCGATCATCAGCATCGAGTTGTAGGGGCGCGGTCCGGCCTGTTCGATGAATCCAACGATCAGGGCCGTCCGATTGTCGCTGCATGCGTTTCTGAGCACTGTGACAGGCTGGCTTTCCGGGGATAACTGCAGCTCCCACAGGTCAACGGTGGTGTAGCCGGTCAGGAACAGTTCGGGGAAGATGACCAGGTCAGCGTCGTGATGTTCCTCGAGAATGCTGAGAACGCGGTGTACATTCTCATCGATCCGGCGAGGAACCGGCTCCTGCTGAGCCAGGACGACCCGGACTGTCGGTCCGGTGCGGGCTGTGCCCGCGGGAGAATGTACACCGCGCGACATTAGACCAGCTCCAGACCGTAGCCGGCCGGTGACAGGCGGCGGACGCCGTCGGACTGGACCAGGTAGTTGTCCTCGAGTTTCAGGAGCATGAATTCGCCATCGACTTCGATCCCGGTTTCGGGTTCGAGCGAGATGACGCTGTTCTCCACAATGACCTGGTCACGGTCAAAGAGGCCGTGGCGGTAAATCGTCGGCAGTTCGCAGGCCCGCAGCCCGACGCCGTGTCCGATGGCGTAGGGCGTTGTCGGCAGTCCTTCGCCGGCCAGGTAGCTGTTCACCGCTTCGTCCACTTTGGAGACGAGGACGCCCGGTTTGGCCGTATCTTCGGCGATGCGGTGGGCGTTCAGGAGCTTTTCGTAGACCGCACGGATCTCGGGCCGCGCCTCACCGCCGACGAAGCCGGTCCGGGCGATGTCGGATGCGTAGCCGTGCTGGCCGTAGACGCCAATGTCGAAGAAATAGGGGTCGCCTTCGCGCAGCACGCTGCCCTCTGCGAACCATCCTCCGTTGCCGCGGCGGTGGTTGCACAGGGAGTGGCTCAGGAACTCCGGACCTGACTCCTGGAGCTTGCCCATGACGGCGGCCAGGATGTCGTGGTCCGTTGCGCCCGGGACGGCTGCGGCGATGCCGGCTTCGGCTCCGATGGAGTTCACGATGCTGGCGTCTTCGAGCAGGATGATTTCATCCGGGGTCTTCCGGATTCTGATGTCGTACAGTTCCTGGCCGACAGAGACGAATGAGGTCTTCGGGAGACCGGCCTGGAGCCGGCCGAGGATGGCGGGATCGATGAGTTCGATACCGACCTTGGTGGCTCCCTTGAGAGCCGAGGCCAGCCCCCGCGTCCACGTTTCGGGATGGCCGACGACCGGCGCCCAGGAGGGCATTGCGTGGATGGCGGTGATCCACGGAAGATCGGGCACGGGGTTCGCCTGGGTCTCGTCCACCCAGGGGGTGAAGATTTCGGCGTTTCCGTCCCTGTCGATGACGGCCGCGAACCAGTCGAAGGCTTCGGCGATGATCTGGGTGCGGTAGTCCGTCGCGTAGCGGATATGGTCGAACCCGGTCAGGAGCAGGTGGGAGAGCTGGTTGCGTTGCATGAGCTCGGCGACTGCCGTGCGGCGGTCCTGGCGGAGCCTGTCGATGTTAATGCTGGACCAGTTGTACATGATTTCCTTCTCAGATGGTGGGTGGGTTTGGGGTTCAGGGTGTCGGTGAGGCCTTGCCGTGTCAGGCAGCGACGGTCTCGACTGGGGCAGGTTTGATGTGCTTGCGTCCGAGCAGGTAGTAGAGGCCGCCTGCGACGACGGTGCTGGAAAGTCAGGACAGGTCTGTGCCGCCGAGGGCGACCGCGACGGGCCCCTCCACTCCGGGGATGCCGGTCTGGAGGAAGAGCCAGCCTGCGAAAAGCCCTACTGCCAGCGAAATCATTCCCGGCCAGTTCACGTCATTGCTCCATCTGGGGGAGAACGGACTGTACAGCTCAGATACCGTGATCCGCTGGCGCCGCAGGATGAAAAAATCGACGACAGTGATGGCGGCCCAGGGTGAAATCCAGACCACGAGGACGCTCATCCATTGGGAAGCGGAGTTCGCGAAGTTCCCAGATTGAAGGAACAGCCACAGCACCAGCGATCCGACGATGCCGCCGCCGAGGGCAATCTTCCATTGGCGGGCCTTGATGTCCAGGGACAGCACGGCCAGGACCGAGGAATACATCACGACAATGTTCGTGGCAATGGGTCCATGGAGGATCAGGACGAGGATCGGCAGAGCCAGGGCACCAAATGCGGCAAGGACCAGTTCGGCCGGATCCGTTCCGCCGCCGGCCGAGGCAATATAAGCGCCGAGGAAACCCAGCCAGACGACCGGCACAAACATCCCGAACGTTGCAGACAGGAACACTTTGCGGGCCGGCAGTGAGGGACGGGTGAAGCGGGTGAAGTCCGCGGCATACACGAACCAGGTGATGCCCCACCCGATGCCGATAGCCGTCATTACCTGGCTCATGGCCGCGATCTTGTCGCCTCCGGAGAGGGTCCCCGGAGCAAAGCTCGGATGGACATTTAGCGATGCAACCACCGTCATGACGAGCATGACGACAAGGATCACCGGCATCGTCCAACGTTCGAACTTCTTGATGGCGTTGAAGCCCCAAGCCGCAAGCACCACCTGGATGGTCATGATGATTGCGGCGATCGAATATCTCACTGCATCGCCGGGCTGGACTCCGACTTGTGCCAGAGCCGTCATGGCGAGATCCAGGACGATCCACGTATTGACGCCCACCCAGCCCATCGGCATCAGGACCATGACGGCAGCCACCACTTTGGCGCCGCGGCGCCCAAGCGCGAGACGGGCCAGCATCATCGCGTTTACGCCCGTCCTGTGGCCCATCAGGCAGAACAGCCCGAACAAGGCTGATCCAAGAGTGTTGCCCACAAGGATAACCAGGAGCGTTTCGCCCAAGCTCAATCCCAGGCCAAGTCCAACCGTTCCAAGAACCCAGTTGATCGGGGCCAGGTTGGCGCCGGCCCAGATCCAGAACTGGTCCGCACTCCCGGAGGTTCGGTCCCTGGACGGTATCGGAGAGACGCCATGATCTTCGACCAAGGACTCCGGGCTGGGGGAGCCTTGCGACTCCCTGTCTACTATCGAGGCCTCATTAATCAATGGGGCCACCTCCAAAATGTTAGTGAGCTCCGAGCCGTCGGCCCGGGCACAGTTCGGCCGGAATATTGAGCGCATCCCCGAGTGCGCGACTGCAGAAACGTTTCTGCAAATGCATGTGCTCTACATCGCTTTGAGCATCTGCATATATGATTGCAGAAGCGTTTCTGCTTGTCCACTTAAGTTTCCGCCCCGTTAAGGCAGATGCCCGTCAGCACGTGAACGCGATCCTGCTGCGCCACGGCATAGCTACCCGAAAGACACCCGGTGGACGCAGGAACACAGCCGGTGGCTGCACCGCTAGCACTTTGGGGAACCGGCGCTGCAGTTCACCTACGAGGCCGATGTCGAGCAGGCGGAGCTGCTCGCAGGGCGCCTCAAAAGGATCGACAAGCAGGTCGCCGCGACGGCGGCGGCGCGCCGGTACGCCCCGGTGATTGACGCGTTGATGTGCCTGCGGGGCATTCAGCTCACGACGGCGTTCGGTTTGGCCGTGGAGATTGGGGACTGGACCCGTTTCACCGGTTCGTCCATCGGCTCCTACCTCGGCCTGGTGCCCAGCGAGGAGTTCTCCGGCCAGTCCAGGCACCAGGGACCGATCACCAAGGCCGGGAACACCTACGCCCGCAAACTCCTCATCGAAGCCGCCTGGCAGCACCGGCGCCCCTACGCCCGGCCCGGGGAACGGCTGCTGCGCCAGTTCGAGCTCGTCGCCCCGGCAATCCGCATCGGCGCCCTGGAAGGAAACCACCGGCTCCACCGCGAATGGGAACACTTCGATGAACGCCACAAAATGCCGGTCAAGGCCAACACCGCGATCGCCCGGGAGCTCGCCGCTGGTGCTGGTCACTGGCCGCACCGCTCTGCTCCTGCGGTGTGAACAGTCCGATGAACGCCCCGACGGACAACCCGACCACCCAGGCAGCCTTGCGCATGGCGTCACGGTTGAACTTGAGCGCCTTCGCGGCGAACGCGACCACGAGGACGGCGAGGATCCCGGCGCCCGCGTAGATGGTGCCGAACGGGGCCAGCTGCATCGTCCAGAGCCCGGCGACCCAGGCGATGAAGACGAACGCGGCGATCCCGACAATGGAATGGGTGCCGTTCCGGTGGCCGCCGGAGATTTTCCCGATCCCGGCACAAATGATGTTGGACAGCGGCGGCAGCGAATAGGCGATCGTGGCGTTGAGGTTGGCCCGCATCGGACGCCAGCCCGGCCCCGGCGACAAAGAGGGCGCCGGCTGACAACACCAATCGGGGAAACCGGCATCAGGCCCAGACCGATATCCAAGGCCTGCGGCAGGAACGGGGCCTTCTCGGCGACAGCGGTCAGGTCAACGTGCAGGTTGGTGGCCAGCGCAACCCAGGCGGCGGCGCCGCAGGCTTCGTGGTGGGCTCCCATCATCGCGGGGCGTCCTTTCACATCGGAAGAATTGGTCTTCCCCTGATGTGTGCGGCTTCTGCCGCCGCCGTCGTCGCTTCATGCGGCAAAGCAAAGTCCGGCCAGCCATGACTGCCCGGACTTTCGCCGGAATAGATCGAGTGCGCCGCTAGGCAGCCGGGGCCGCTGCGGTCTTCTTCTCGAGGGCCCGGACTGCCTTCTGGATCGTGGCACCGTATCCGCCGTTCAGCGCGGTGTCCTTGATCTTGTTGGCCTGGGTGTCCAGGTCAGCCGGCGCGGCGTCCTTGAGAGTCTTCAGGTCCGTCTGCAGGTTGGCCGGAAGCTTGGCGAACAGCTTCGGGTGGCTGATGAGCTGGTCGGCGACCTTCTGCAGCCCGGCGCCCGGGTTGGCCGAGGTCAGGGCAGTGCGCAGCTCCTGCCGCAGCCCGGCCGCGGCGGTGGCGTTCTTCTGAAAGTTCTCGGCGCGTTTCTGGAAGTCGGCGCCGTACCCGCCGGAAAGGGCCGTGGTCTTGATCTTGAAGGCGTCTTTCACCCGGTCAGCCGGGGCGGCATCCTTGAGCGCCGTCAGGTCCGCCTGCAGGGCGGCGGGGAGCTTGGCGAACACCCGAGGGCGGTTGACCAGGGCGGTTGCTGCCTTCGCGGCGCGGTCGCCGGCGGCCTGCGGGCTGTTCGCGTTGAGACGCAGGAAAGCTCCGAGGCCGTGCAGGCCGGCGCGGGCTCCCGTTTTGGCATCGGTTGACGGGGCTGCCGTCGAGGCTGCCGAAGTGGACGGCGATGAGGGGGATGCTGAGGCGGCACCGACACCCACGGCGGCCATGGCGCCGGCGGCCAGGACCGCTGCTGCTCCCACGCCGAGACGGGTCTTCAATGAGGGGGTTGTCGGCATTGCTACCTCTTTCGTTCCGCTTGCGAATCGTGCGGGCCGGGTCGCTTGTCCGGCCCGAAGTGCCCTCTCACCGTAGGAGCCGAGGCTGGGCGGCAACTGATAGCAGCCTCCGGATCCACTCAGTTTTCAAGCGCAGCTGCCCTGCTTAGTGCAGTCGGGCCTGCAGGTCCGTGATCGAGGCCGAGAGGGCCCGGGCGGTGTCCCAGGTTGCGGAGAGGTCGCGGACCCCCGGCGGCTTCCAGCGCGTCCCGGACCGGGGTCCGGTGCCGGCGGGTGAGCAGCTGCACCGGACCCGCGTGGACGAACCGGTCACGGCGGAACGGCAGCTCGGACGGGTAGCGTGCCGCGGGCAGCGCGACGGTCGGGGCGGCATGCCCGAAAGTGGAGAAACGGCCGGACCGGGTGCGGGGCTGAAGGAGTCTCATGCTCTTCTGTGTGCGGCTGAGCCGTCACGCGGCCGCCGCCCGCCACCGCCGGGGCGGCGGCCAGCACCCCGGCCGCGCGACGACGACGTAGCGGGAGGGTCAGCCTTTGAGGCGGTTGATGAGCGGGGAGCCGTTGTGGTTGGCGGCCAGGATCCGGAGCGCATCCCATGCCGGTGTCCGGTCGGCGGGGCCCAGAAGCTGCCAGGACCGGTGACCGGTGTCGGCAAGCACCTTGTGCAGGGCCTGGATCCGGGACCTGTCGCTGCCCTTCATCTGTGCCGCGGTTACTAGTGGGGTCTTGATGGTGGCGCAGAGCACCACGGCGTCATCGAGGTGCCGGTCCTTGTCACGGGAGTCCTCCAGGTACGCGGCGCCTTTGAGGACCAGGGCGCCGAGGGTGTTCGGGATGCTGATCAGCACCGGCCCGTCCCCGTCAACGGTCATCCGGCAGTTCACGGTCCGCTGCAGCGCCTGGGTGCCGCCGGCGACCTTGAACGGTTTGCGGCCACCGATCGTGGGCACCCTGGAGGGGGCCGCGTGGTCGGCGATCATCACGTCGATCTGCTGTTCGCCGCGTACGAACCGGTGGGCCGGGGCGTCATGCGCGATGGACGTCTCCAGCGTGTACCCGAGATCGGTCAGGACCCCGATCACCGCCGCGGTCGTTGCGGCCCCGGTTTCGATGTGCAGGATGATGTCGACGTCCGCCGTCGGCCGGGAAACGGCCAGGCCGGCCGCGGCCGCGTGCAGTTGCACCATGAGGCCGCCGACCAGCGTCCACTGGCTCGAGGGCAGGGCCCTGGCCAGCTCGATGCACTGCGGCCACGGTGAACCCCAGCCACCCGGCGGAACCGGGACGTCCCAGGTTTCCCGGCCGGCCGCCACAGCGGCCACGTCTGTCGTGGCCGGCTCAGACATGGAGCAGTCCGTTGATGACGCGCTGGCCGGCGCTGCGCTCACGGGTGGCCAGGGAACTCATCAGGTCCACCGCGATCGCGGCGACCGGCACCCGGCCCTCGGCGAAAGGCTCGGCCAGATCGACCTCGTGGATGATCGCGTTCCCGTCCGGGTCTTCGACCAGGCCGAACGCATCGGCGAGGGCGGCCGCGTCGCCGGCCATGACGTAGCCTTCGGCGATCCCGCCGCCGCCGGCCATGCCGAAGGTGCGGGCGGTGGACTCGTCGCGCATCGCGGTGGCGCCGCTGGCGATCAGGTGGCCGGTGAGCGCGGCCAGCCCGTCCGGGGTGGCCCGGTAGCGGAGGGTCTTGTCCTTGTTGCGGGCCAGGACGGCCACGGCGTCGGCGTCCAGCTCGCGCAGCCGGCTTTTCAGCCGGGACTTCTCCGACGCGGAGATCCACGTCGGATTCTGGCCGGAGAGCAGCGCGAGGGCGGCCCAGGCGGTCTTCGCCGTCCAGGCGCGGCCGCGGCGGGTGCCGGCGGCGGCCAGCCGTTCGACGGAGGACCGGTCGATGAGGAGGGCCTTGCCCGCCCTCCCGGTGGCCGTCAGCTGGCCGGAGCCGAGCAGCCGGTGGATTGACATCGTGCTCCGATCGAGGCGTGCGGCGGCCTCCGCCACGGTCATGTCCCTGGCTGCATCCATACGCTAATAGTTACGTGTCTAACGGTTAGCGTCAATACGCTAACCGTTATGTTTCTGTCGGTTAGTGTCAACGGACAGGGGGTGGCCCAAGTCGATCGAGCGGGCCGGTACCTCGAAGTTGACGCTGACCGTGGCCTTCCCCAGCTGTTAATGCCCTCAACCGATACGGGGGCATTGTGCGTCCTGCTACGAGCGCGCACGTTCACGATGGCCGGACAGTTCTGCCGGTGCCAGGGCGTCCCGGCCGTGCCGGTGCAGCTGATGGGCGGGTTCCCGTGAGTTGCCGCCGGTGGCCCGCCGGTGTGCAGGCGGGGTGAAGGCCGGCAGTCGAGCCGGAGCCCAGAACATCGCGGAGCGACGTGAGTGCGGCCTCGGCGTTGCGCAAGTGTATGGCGTCCGTGGTCCCGAGCGGGGCCAGACGCCGGGTCAGGAGACCCAAGGCGGCCAGGACATTGTCCAGGCCGGTAAGTGCACGGACGATCCCGGCCAGGTCTGAGGGCGGGGGAGCCGCTGCGAAGAAAAGGATTCTGCGGCAAAGCCGCGTGCAGGCTTTCGCGTCGTCGATACGGAAGGCCCGGATCATCGACGAACCGACGGCCGCGGCGCTGGTGAAGGCCAGCGCCAGGTCTGGATCAGTCGGGTCCATAACCCCATTGTGGTCGCCTCGCTGTCTGGAATACCAGTCACTCCCGTAACACAAGCGTCCGGTCGTGCGGAACCTGCGCGTGTCGCCGTTTCTGACGCATCCGGTATGGAGAGTGCGCCGCGCGGCGTAGAACGGTTCGCCCTTGCGGTCGCGGTGCCCACGGTGGCCTGCTGGACGCGGCATCGAGCACTCATCTGGCATCTCAAATAGGATCGATTACTGAGACGGTCGGGGCCGCTTTTCAGGTGGCGTAGGAGTATCGGTGATCTTGCGGTTCGACACGCCACTCCTCAGTCTCAGAATGCCGTCCAACAGCGTTTGCTGCCACAGGGCAAATTGTTCGGGATTAAGAGAATAGCGGGGCGGCCATGGCTGTGATCGGGTACGCGAGGGTTTCCACTACGGAACAAAACCTTGATCTTCAGCTCACTGCACTTCAGGCCGCCGGCGCGGCCCGGACCTTTGCCGATAACGGTGTCAGCGGATCCACGGTCGAACGCCCTCAGTTATCCAAAGCCCTGGACCGGCTGGAGACCGGCCACGTGCTCACCGTGTGGAAGCTCGACCGTCTGGGGCGCAACACCCGGCACGTCCTGGACATCATCGAGGACATCAGGGAACGGGGAGCTGGTTTCCGTTCGCTGACCGAAGGACTCGACACAACTGGTCCCATGGGCACCGCCAAGTTGACGATCATGGCTGCATTCGCGCAGCTGGAGCGCGACACGATGATCGAACGCACCAGGGCCGGACTCGCTGCGGCAGCGGCCAATAATCGCCACGGCGGAAGGCCACGCAAAGTGGACGACGCTGCCGCTGCCCGGGCCAAGGAACTCAAGGGAAAAGGAATCAGTGCCTCCGACATCGGCAAGATGCTCGGAGTCTCGCGCGCCACGGTCTACCGGTACCTTCGATAGGCAGACGACTGCGGAAAGTGACCGCGAGCGTAACCAGTGTCCGTCGTGAATCGTACCGAAATTGTCCGCGCAACGGGTGATCGTGGCGGCACTTTTGGGACAGCCTAAAAGGACAGTCCGGTTACGTTGCGTTCCGCGGATGCGTGTCAGTTTCCGTAGTCGTCTGCACGGAATGTCCGGAGTCGTCTGCACCAGCTGCAGAAGCAATCGATCGTTGCTCCAGCCATGGATGCGATTCACTTGAACGCTGCGGGTCTCTGGTTGTTGTGCCGCTTCCAGGATGTTTCAGGCTGGGGCCGAGTCGAAGATCCCTCCACCGGTGGGGTTGATGTGGTGGGCCCGCACCTGTGTCACGGCGAGATCCAGCAGCGGCGTATCGACATTCAGGATTCGTGCCCGGGCCGCGAGAGAACCGAGAAGGTGCTCGGCTTCGACTGCTTGCCCCCTTTGCAGGTCCCGGTAAAGCGAAGAGGTGAACGGAGACCCCGGAGCTGACAGGATGTGCAGGCTCTGCTGATGCCCTGGCTCGCTCACCGGGTAGCCGGCTGCTGCCGCAACGTTTTCGGCCTCGGCGATGGCTTGCAGGATTTGGGGGCGACCTCCTGCTTCGAGGATCGCGCCCACATTGTTACGTAGCAGGCAGGTGAGAGCTCCGGCTGCGCTGATGAACGCCCACTTTTCCCAGAGTTGCTGCATCATCGTGGTCGTGATGGTCAGGTCGATGCCGGGAACATCGAGGGTTTCCGCGAGGGAGGGAGGAATCGGGTCGGCCGTCAACGACCCGACGGTCATTGTGGACAGTGGCGTCATCTGCCGGATGGCACCGGAATCGTCGACCATGGCGACGATTTTCACGAGACCACCGATCACCTGCCCCGGATATGCGTCTTCGAGCACGTCAATATGGTCAAGACCGTTGAGGAACGGCAGAATCAGCGTCTTCTTTCCGATCGCCGGGCCGGCCGTATCGAGGATCCCCTCGAGTGCGGGTGCTTTCACCGCAATCACCACCAGGTCGTAATGATCACCCTCAGAGATGCTGGTGACGGCTGTAACGGCATGCGTCCGGTCCCCGTCCGGGGCGAGGAAGCGCAGGCCATCGCTTTGCAGGAGCCGCTGGCGTCCAGGACGAACAAAGTACGTGACGTCCCTGCCCGCTTCCTGGAGCCGAGTTCCAAACGCACCTCCGGTAGCTCCCGCGCCAACAATCAATACCCGCATCCATACTTCCTTCCAATCGTCCCCCGGTAAACAACGCGGTCAGAGGACAGCGTTCTGACCGTTTCAAGTCTCTCAGCCCCTCGTAGGACTCAGAACCGGAGGTGTTGTATCTACAGGAGTCGTCAAGACTGGGGGTGTCAAAAACGAAAGATTCAGAGAACGCCATGAATCGAGAATCGGCGTCGGAGATCCAGATTCCCTGACTTGGACGTGGTCTGACGACTGATGGGACTCCCAGGGGTCCCGTCGCCCCACACAGAGTAGGACCGGGCAAAGCCGCCCGGTCCTACTCGTTATGCGGCCCATCACCGGGCTGGTAAGCAATGAATGCTAATCGGAGGGCCGGAGAGTGGCTGGGGCAGCTGGCGACCGCTCGGTCTAGACGGGGACCCGGGCGTGGTTCTGGCGTTTTTCGGATTTTCCGGCGATGGATGCCGCGACGCTTCGTCCGGCGATGATCAGGATGAATGCTGTTGCCAGGGCAAGGACGGTCCAGGAATAGATTTCCCTGCCGGGAAGGTTCGATGCGGCGAACCAGCGCACGGCGTAGTTAGCCGTGGTGGCGACGGGGAAGGTGAAGACCCAGAACAGGGGGCTGAAGGCCAGCTTGCGGTATTCCCCGATGAGCAGAAGCTGCATGAGCAACATGATAATCAGCACACCGGTGAGGCCGAGCTGCAGCGCTCCGATGGGCCCCGGATGGGAAACCATCCACGCGACACTGGCTGTGGCCGGCGCCGCGAGATAGGCCGACAGTCCGGTGCGGGCTGCCGGGGGAAGCTCGCCGGCGGTCATCAGCCGGACGGTGACGACGGTTCCCACGACCATCCAGAAGAACGCGCCGATGCCGAATGCGGCCAGCGCCGCATCATGTGCGTGCACGCTGGAGAACCCGATGCTGGCGACGAAGGATCCGGCCACGACGGGCAGAAAGTAGCCCGGATGAATGGACTGCATTGATACTCCGCCGGTGACCCAGTGTGCGAAGAGCTTGGTGGCGACGACTGCCAGGGCGGCGATGAACGCTATGCACACCCACGCGCCCAACGTAGGAAGGTATTCGCTGTAGTGGGCTGAAAGCAGGATGCCCACCAGTGGAATGAATGACGCAAACGGGCCGGCCACCTGGTGTCGAAGGTCGGCCCGGAAGGCTCCTTTGCGTCGCAGGCCCCGCAGCAGATAAATGGTGGTCAGGCCGAGCCAGATGGCGCTGGCTACTCCGTAGAGGACTTCCTCCGGCCAGGACGGCGCCCCGAGAGTGACGCGGGCGGCGGACCATCCGGCACCCAGGCCGGCCAGGCCCAGCGGAATACCGAACAGGCTTAACGGCAGCATGCCCGAAGGGGCGGCAGGCGCGGAGGCATCGGGCGACGGGACGCGCGCTCCGGACGTTGTCGGCTCGGGCCTAATGTCAGTCAGTGTCATTCCGTACTCCTCGAAGCTGGGGTCGTCAGTGGGCTGGAAGTCATCCTGGGGATCGGCCTGGCTTGAGTCATTCCGTTGCCAGCGCGTAATATCAAAGTACAAGCTTTCTTTAAGAAAGTAAATAAGCTTGCTTGAAGAAAGTCAAACGATCCTTTGAAGGGAATCCTGATGCCGCTTCGCACTAGCTGGTCGGAAGACGATTGCCCCATTGCCCGGGCAGCAGACGTCCTGGGTGATCCCTGGTCTTTACTGGTGCTGCGGGAGGTCTTCATGGGCAACAACCGGTTCGACGGCTTAAAGAAGGAGCTCCGGGTCGCTGACAACGTCCTCAGTGAACGCCTTCGGCGTCTGGCCGGGGCGGGTCTTCTGGTCGCCGAGCCCTACAGTGCGGGAACCCGCCCTCGGAAGGAGTATCTCCTCACCGCAGCCGGGACCGACGCACTGCCCGTGCTGCATGCACTCACCGTGTGGGCGCAGAAAAACACACAGTCTCCGAGCGGGAAATCTTTGCGCATTATTTGCACGACCTGCGGGACGGTTTCCGCCTCCGGTGCCTGGTGCGAAACGTGCGGGGCGGAACTCACGGCGGCAACCACAGCATGGGACCACCCGAAATCTACTAAAAATCTCATCGAGCTCGCCACGGCCGCCCCACAGCCAAATTCCGACGACTGACTCCGCGGCCTGACGCGCGCGGGAGAAGCCTATGTCCAGCCGCGAGACTGTCCCGGCAGCGTTGCTCATTCGATAAAGATGACAGGAAGAATTGGTGTTCTCGATAACGAAGGATTTCAAGAATGCATCGAATCGAGAACCCCGGGCCGCCCGCTCTTCAATGACCATCGGAATGGAAGCGGGGCTTCTGACTTTCTCCACAGATCGTTACTTCTGGAGGTGGAGTAGTGACACGCTGTACTTGACGCTTTCTGTCTCCGGGGGCGGCGTATGAAGGCAGAAAATAGACCCAGGATAAGGAAGCAGACGGGCATACCCAGAATTGACGGCACTCACGCCACTCTGAACCATGAAGTCTTGCTGCGTCGCGGGTTGCGTCTTGAATACGCGACCCTGGGCTGGTGCCGCGGCGATCCCCCATTGCTGGCGGCACTCCCTAAGTGCCGCCCCTGCGACTCCCCCAGTCTTGCAGGGGCGGCGCTCTGGCGACTACTACCCACGGCCCGCACGTTCCGGGCTTCCCAGAACGTGGCGAGTTTCCCCTTCTTCTTAGGAACTTGGCCGCCAGCCTCATGCAGTGCCCGGCGAAGATCCTTCAACGCCGACAACGAACCGCCTAAATTCCTTTGCTACTCGGGTTTAGCGTTCGGGTTAAGAGAGCGCCGCAGCCTGGCCGCACTCGCCATGTGACCGTTCGCTTGCAACATATTTGCAGCAGACTCCACGAGCTCCCGCATCCGCTGCACTTCGATGCGGGCAATCAGCACCTCGCGCCAAAGAACATCATGATGTTTTCCCACCCAGTCGCGCCGCATCTGGAACGACCGGCGAAGCGCCTCGTCCCACGCCTCAAACTTCCTTCCTCTTGGCGGGGATCCATGTTGCCGCCATTCGTATTGCCGTTCTTCGAAGTCCCGTTCTTCCCTCTCGACTGCGCGAAGAACAACTTCGGGGTGCTGAGCGGCAAGAGTCCGAGCCACTCGCGCTGCCGTCTCAAAGGGGACGATAAAGCGTTCCCCTTCCTTGAAGGCCGTTGGCGGCGACGTGAGGTCGTCCTCCGGGATGCCGCACAACCGGGACAAGGCGCTGACATCTCCGATCTTGTACGGAGAGATGCCGGTTCTCCCGCCACAGCCGTCGATCATCCCCATAGGGGTCAGTGAGTCCAAGGTGACGCCAACTGCCCAGTCGATGTCGTCGCTGACTATCGATGCACTCTTGACGGCAGCCCACCGACGCTCTCGGGCGCTGAAGGCCTCGGCGTCAGCCCACTGGCATTTGAGCCGCCCGTCCGGGACCCATTCCTCGAGCCCTTTAGCGTCAGGATCTTCGAAGCGCACCAAAGAGTACTCATATTTCCGCCCAGTGCCCCGTCGATGCTTTAGAAACCGGACAGGCTCCAGCGGGTGCTTACCTGTTTTGCGATACGCCCATATCTCGCCGGGTTCCATGCGTGCATGTTATCGCAGCAGTCAGGTGACTTGCGGGACTCCTTTAGTGGCAGGATCGAGTGCAGTGCGCAACGGGATCCAGGAACTCATAATCGGGCTCCAGCTCCTCAACTGGAGAGCGGCCGGGGTCTGACTGCCCATAGAGTCCGGCACATGGCTTATAGGTGACGACGTGGTAATCAAGGTCAACTTGGAGTGGCCCAAAAACTGGACAATAATCCTTGGAGCCAAAGCCAGGGCTTACATGACTCTGGTTCGAAGCCGTTGCAGTGTGACAGCACAGACAGGACTCATTCTTGGATGCCCAGAGGCAGAAAGCTTTCCGTCGGATTTTCTTCAACCTGAAATCCATCCGGTTGCACGGCCCTGAGCCAGCGTCGCTTGAAATTGAGGATATTGATCGTGATGAGTTCAATAACTGGTCTGCGGTAGCCGTTGCGTGGGGCTGGACGACACGTGTGGCGCGATCATGCGAAGCAGCCATTCGCATGTCAGATAACGGGTTTGATGAGGAGGCGGCGCCACTCTTACGCTCCGCGACGGAGCATGCCATGTGGTTATGGTGGATTCGAAAAGATGGGGGCAAGGTCCTAGAGGCACTCCAACGGCAGCAGGCTACCAGCCTGCAAAAGCTGCTAGGAGCGCAGGAAATCGGTTGGACCCTGGACTCTCCAATTTTGGATAATATCGACGCACTGATTGGACAAGCCACTAGGAGACACGCAGAACTTGACGCTTTTGCGCACCTCTCCCACCTAGCAAAAAGGTACCGAGACGATCTTGGGAATTTGTATCAGGCATGGCTGGTCGATACGCAAAACTCGCACCCGACGCTTCAAAGCGGTGCCGCATACTTCAAGACCCTGGCCGATGGGCAGCCCCAGGGCCCAGGATTTAGGCTGCTCCATAAGTCCGATTCGCAGGAGCACAATATTGCCGCCAAAGCTGTCATCATGTTTCATGTAGCGCTAACCGCTTATTCTGCTGTTGCAGGCCTAGACGATTACTACTTGCCGAAGCTGGATAGAGTTACAGAGCAGATTGGTCAACTCTCGCGTTCATGAATAGCAGGATCGCCGTGGTGTGTTAGGGGAGTAATTGCCGTTGGTCGGAAAGCCGACAGTGGCAGTTGGTATCCGTGTGGGTCACAATGTCCAAGGCGCCGGGAACTTCTGCCTGGATATATTAGGGGCATTAAGATGAAAAAGACTCTTTTGTTGGTTGTTTGCGCCGTGGCGCTCTCAGCGTGCGGGTCAGCCGTCGAAGCGGCTGGCCCCGCCCCGACGGTAACTGTGACAGTGACGGCGCCTCCGGTTACAGTCTCTGCTACACCCCAACCGGTAGCCGCATCTCATCAAGCATCGCGCCCACCGCTTCAACATCAATCTTCACCACGGACCGGACATTAGCCGCCAGCACCGACTTATTACGCCTGCACAAACCGCATGACGCTTGACTGGACGCTGGTGCAAGACTGGCGGCATGAATATTGTCGAATTTCTTGAGGCCCGCATCGCCGAACAAGAAGCCGGCATCCAGGGCCGGCACTTTGCAGGGGGCCACGACTACGAAACGGTGGCAAGCGACGATATGGCGGTCCCTCCGTCCCTTACTGAAGCCTTACTGGCGGAATGTGCCGTGAAGCGGAGGATCGTGGCTGATTGGAAGCTCGCTGCCCAGGAGGACGGCATCACCGATCCCGCAGATGCTGAGGAACCAGTCGCCCTCGCCCGCCGTTCCATGCTGATTGTTCTAGCCGCCGGCTACAAGGATCACCCTGACTACGACAACGACTGGACGCTACACAGCTAAAACGAGCGCCTACCGGACGGCAAGACGCTCTCCCAACGGGGAGCCCGTAGGTTCCGGCTGTCGCCGTATCGGGCCTTTCATAGGGTCCCACTGGCACGTGCCCCGTTCTACGTGACGGCAAGGGTTTGCACAGCCAGCATGGTTAGCTGACGGGGGTTTGTGCTTTCGGCGGCCCCTCCATTACCTGGGGGAGATGGAGGAGCCGCACCTGATGGTACTGCGTCGGGTACTGAGTCTCAATGGCTCCGGCGCACCCATTGCCAGCTAGGGGCCGTGCGCTTACCCTT
The DNA here is from genome assembly GCF_900104405.1 of Arthrobacter sp. ok909. Lineage (NCBI taxonomy): Bacteria > Bacillati > Actinomycetota > Actinomycetes > Micrococcales > Micrococcaceae > Arthrobacter > Arthrobacter sp. ok909. The sequence continues at coordinate 125,754 of NZ_FNJS01000011.1, forward strand.
GCGTTGGGAGTGGCCCGAGCAACCGTTGGGGGCAGGCCACACGGCAAGTGCGCATCGCCGATCCCTGCACACTGCTGGCTCCATGGTCTCAACGCGATGGAGCCAGCTTGCAGGACTGCTCGGTCTGAATTGCGCTCCGCAAGACGCAAGCAGGCGGGGGGTTCGTGTGGCCCGGAGCGCAAGTCTTGGGCCAAACGTTTTTGTTGCTTAGCGGACGTGGCTGATTGCTTCGGCCCAGTAGCCTTGTTCGGCTTCGGTGATCTGGCGGTTGCCGTTTGCCTTGTATTCTAGGGGTTTTCGAGATTGGCCATATTTCCCCGGTCATGGGTTTTTGCGGACTGGTCACGATGTCGGGGCTGCCCCCGCCACCCAAAGCTGGCCAGTGCCACAAGTGATCCACCGGACAGGGCCAGCAGGGTTCGCGCGTGGGAGTCCTCTTCGAAGAATCTATGCGGCCTGACTACAAGTGGCCGTCTCCTTTGAACACAGGAGCGGTTGCGCCGTGACTGCATTGGGTGCACCGGAAACATCGTCGCAAGGGGATCCGGGAAGTGCCAAGCTCAGGTGTTTGGCAGGTTTAGCGCAACTTCCGGGTCGAAGATAAGCGTGCTTGTTAGTGTGGGGGCAGGACGTGGGGCCCGTCGAGAGCGTCACTCTTCGCGGACGGGTCGGGTTCCTGGCACGGGCCGCGATCCTGTTCCAAGCAAAGGTCTCAGCCGATGCGACCATTTCCGGTTTTTTCGTCGTCGTTGCCTCGGCCGCCACCCAGCCGGGATGCGGCTCTCGAGGCGTTCCGTGGTGACTGTGTTGACTTGGATCCTGCGGGCCCTGTCGTCCGGGGCAGCGGCGGCCCGTGTCGGCGGTGTGGCGCCGTGGGCGATTTCCGGTGCGGAGATCAAGCGCCGGGTCCGCATGGAAGAGCAACGCCACGACCGGGAAACCGCCGGGGAACAGGCTTGGCCGGTACCGATACGAACGGGGATGCATGACGGGCAGGGAGCAGGTCGCACCAAAGGTACGGGACATATTGGTGGTCGTGCTGGCGGTCCAGGTTGTCTTCGCCCTTACGGCCGGCGCCGTCCTGATCATGGATCCGGCTAAGGTACTGGATGATCCGGCTGTTCAGTGGCTGGCCGGCACGGTGATCGTGATGCCGATCCTCGTGGCCGTCCTTCTGGCCGTGAGGTTCCACCGCAGCCACCGGGCCGAGAGAACCCGCACCGGGGCAACGGCCCAACTGATGGACACGGTCCTGAGCACCAGCCACGAATGGGTCTGGGCCGTAGACGCTCAGGGAGTCTTCACATTCTCCAGCCCGACCAGCACCGGGTTGCTGGGCTGGTCGCCGGCGGAGCTGCTGGGCCAGCACTGCGGGCTGGTCATCGAAACCGGGGACCTCGCCCGGGCCAAGGCCGATGTAGCGGAAGCATCGGGGCCGGGCTGGCGGGGTGTCATGGTGCGGTGTCGGCATCGAGACGGCAGAGCCGTTTGGATGGAAGTCTCGGGGAGGGCTCGTCCCGCGCGGGAGGGCCGGAGCGGCGGGTTTGAAGGGACGAGCAGGGTGCTGGCGCCGCTGACGGCACGCCAGAAATCCGACTCCCACAGCCGGGCCCGGCTTCGCCGGATGATCGAGGAGAAGATGCTGCTGACCGCGTTTCAGCCCATCTACAGCCTCACCACGGGTCAGCTCCTCGGGGTCGAGGCGCTGACACGGTTCGTCGATGAGGACGGCGCAGGCACGGAGTTCTGGTTCACCGAGGCCGCCGTGGCGGGCCTCGTGCCGGAACTTGAATTTGCCGCGCTGGAGACCGCGGTGATGACCGCTCGGGGTCTTCCTCCCGGTATTTATGTGGCCCTGAACATTTCACCGGAGACCTGCCTGGACCCGCGGCTTCCGGGCCTTCTTCAACGTTCGGGCCTGCCGCTGACGAGGATCGTCCTGGAACTGACGGAACGCCTGGAAGTGCCCGAGTACGGTCCCCTCCTCTCGATCCTGGCGCCGCTACGGCAACGCGGGCTGCGCATCGCGGTGGATGATGCGGGCTCGGGCTTCGCCTCGATGCGGCACGTCCTTCACATCCGGCCCGACATCATCAAACTGGACCGCAGCCTCATTGCCGGGATCGACGACGATCAAGGCCGATGCGCCCTCGGTGCGGCGCTGGTCGAATTCGCCCGGCAGATCGGCGCCACCCTGGTTGGAAACGCCCGCGGAGCTCGCCGCCGTGGCAGGGATCGGCATGACGGCCGGACAGGGCTATCTGATCGGCAGACCCTCGATCCATCCCAGGGACTGGGCCGCCTGGTACGAGACATCAGGCCCCGGCCCGAGCCGACCGAAGTGAACAAACCCGGCTCTCTCCCGACGGAGTGGAGCCCTTTGACCCTGGCACCGGCGTCTTCCTATGGGAGAAAATCTTCCGTGGGTGACCCTCGGATTGACGGGACCTGCACGAGGTTGCGGGTCGGTGGCGCTCCAGCAACAGGAGTCTAAACATGGGTGTGCCCTTAGACACCGTGGTTGCCCGGGAACGGTCCCCGGGCCCGGTGTGCGTGTTTGTCGTCATTCATCACGAGCTCGCCCGGCAAGGCCTGAGGGTCGTGCTCGAGGAGGCAGGTCTTGAGGTGGTCGGCGACTGCTGGTCAGCGGCTCAAGCCGGCCGTCGGATCGTGGATGCGGGCACGGATGTGGCGGTGCTGGACGGGCTTCTTCCTGATGGGACCGGAATTGAAGTCTGCCGGGTTGCGCGCTCGGTTGATGCGGATCTGCAGTGCCTGCTGATGACCAGCTACGTCGACGACGAGGTGCTTCGCGGCGCCGTGCTTGCCGGAGCGGCAGGTTATGTGCTCCGGGAAGTCCGCGGCCACTCCCTGGTCGAGGCCATCCGTCGTGCCGCCACGGGGGAATCGCTCCTGGGGCCTGCCGTCGTGGAGAGGGTGAGGGCGTGGTTCGCCACAGCGACGGCGGACCGCAAAGCTGTCGACCTGACCGGCGCGGAGAAGGATGTGGTGGCCCTGATTCTCGAGGGTCTGAGCAACCGGCAGCTCAGCGAGGCGCTAGGTCTGACGGAGACGAGTGTCTGTGATCTCGTGTCCGCGCTGCTGGTCAAACTAGGGTTCGGACGCAATATCGTGCCAACGGGTCGCCCGGACGACGCGGCGGGTCGTGAACTGCGGATACCAAGCCGTCAGCAGACAGGATCCCTGTCTTGAGCGGTGCATTTTTCCGATGACAGTGTCGCTCTGGCGTTTCGCCCGACAGGCCATCTTTCCCGGATGAGACGAGGAGACGGTTCCCGTCATCTTCGCGGATTTCCTGCCCGCCCGGCCCTCCGCGCTGTCCGGGCTCGAACGCGAGCAAAGCCGGGACGATGTCTTCCACCAGCGCTACGAAAACTGGCTCAACGAACATTGACGCCTATAGGAGCATCAATAGTGGGACGAGATGTCCCGTGACCTGCGCCCGGTCTTCGCGGCACCCTCCGAGGGCGCCGCGAAGGAACGCTTCGTCGAGTTCTCGACCAAGTGGGGCCGGCAGGACCCGGCGATCACCCGGCTCCGGGAGAACGCGTGGAGCGAGTTCGTGCCGTTCCTGGACTGCGACGTGGAAATCCGGCGGGTCATCTGCAGCACCAACGCCATCGAGTCCCTCAACGCCCCGCTACCGGCGGCGGTCAGGGCCAGAGGTCATTTCCCCACCCTGCAGGCGGCCCTGAATCGCCTGTATCTGGCGACCAGGGCACTGGACCCGACGAGCAAAGGCAGGGCACGATGGGCCACACGGTGGAAGCCGGCACTGTATGCCGTCCGTCGACATCACCGTCGACGGAAGAATCAACTAAATGCCAACCGTGGATCGACCGTTAAACGGGCATTCCCCCGGCGATAGAGCGGGGCAGCGTTTGGCTGACTTGTCGGATACCAGCGGAATCCGGCTCGGGTGCCCTTGTTGTTTCTTTGACTTGCTGTCTGGTGTCAGGGCCCGCGAGTGCGGACCGGCTTGTTTGGCAGTTAGCCCTGGGGCGGGGATGGGACGCCGGCGAGATAGTCGAGGCAGGCGTCGTAGTCGGTCATGACTTCTTCGAAGCTCCGCAGTCGGGGCTGGGTGCCGGTGCTGGGATCGGCGCTGTCCGATCGGGTTAGTTGTGGTTGGCAGCTGCGCCTGCTGGTGGTCAGGGTTGCGATGCCCCAGTCGGTGCTGGCTGGGGTGGTGGTGATGCCGACGCCCTCGAAAGGATCGGCGAGGAGGTTCCGGGCGATGGATGCCCACGCGATGAGGTGGAACCTCCGGGCCGTTTCGAGTTGTTGCTCGTCCCCGCTGGCCCAGGCCTGCTGAACTTTCTCGGAGAGCTTGTTCCATTCTTCGGCCGGGCGCACCAGCAGGTGGGTGGCGCGGACCTTGTCCTGAAGTTCTTTCAGCAGTGGCATGGGTGTTTCCCTTGTCTTTGACGGGGTGTGAGGTCATGGTTGTCGGCCTGTTCGGGCACGGCCGATCGGCCGTGCCCGAGGCGCCAGATGCTTCAGGCTCCGGACGCGGTGCCAGTGGCCGGGGTGCGGACTACTTGCCCGGCGTAGGAGAATCCGCCGCCGAAACCGAACAGCAGAACGGGGCTGTCGGGCGGAAGCTGTCCGCTACGCACCAGCCTGGCAAGGGCGATCGGGATACTGGCCGAGGACGTGTTCCCCGAGGTGACGACGTCACGTGCGGTGATCTCGCGGGAGATTCCGAGTTGATCGGCGAGGGGCTCGATGATGCGCAGGTTGGCCTGGTGCGGGACGAACCCTGCCAGCTCGTCCGGTCGGATGCCGGCGATCTCGCAGGTTTTTCGGGCCAGCGTGGCGGCCTCGCTGATGGCCCAGCGGAACACGGACATGCCTTCCTGCTGGAAACGGAGTTTGGGTTCTTCGATCCTGACAGCGTGGGACAGTTCGGGGACTGATCCCCAGTGGACTGGTCCGATCCCCGGAGTTGGTGAGGCGGTGAGCACGAGGGCGCCGGCGCCGTCACCGACGAGTACGCAGGTGGTCCTGTCGGTCCAGTCGGTGAAGGCACTGAGCTTCTCGGCCCCGATGACCAGGGCGGTGTTGGCGGCCCCGGAACGGATGGCCTGGTCAGCGACGGCAAGGGCGTGCGTGAACCCCGAGCAGGCGGCGTTAAGGTCGAAGACGGCAGGGTTCCGGGCACCCAGCGCGGCCGAGACCCGCCCTGCGGTGCTTGGGGAGCGGTCCAGTGCGGTCACGGTAGCAACGACGACCAGGTCCAGATCCGCGGCTTCGATTCCGGCATGTTGAAGGGCGTCCCGCCCGGCTTGGGTGGCCATGTCCGCGACGGACTCGGTGTCGGCGATGCGGCGTTCCTGGATCCCGACCCTGCTGCGGATCCATTCATCGGTGGTATCCACGATCTGGCTCAGTTCCTCGTTATCCAGGATCCTTGCGGGCTGGTACGAGCCGGCCCCTGCGATCCGGGAGCCCCGGGCTGTTGAGGGTTTTGGTGCGGACACGGTCGGTGCTGTCATGTTTTGCTCCTGAATATCGGGACCGGTCGGCCGGGGCCTATGAGGCGGGGCAATGCAGAATGCGGGCAGTACGGGGATGGGTGGTGCAGGTTCCGGGAGCGGGCTGTCCGTCAGGGGTGTTCCCGCAGTGTGTTGAAAAGTTCAGAAAGGTTCATGCCCGCCGCCGCCGCCGCGTCGGCGGGTGGCACTTGGGCGGCCATGGCCCGGCACAAGGCCAAAACCAGGCCGGATGCCTCCGTTCCGGAACCGTAGTGTTCGGACAAATCCGGTTTGGTGCAGCCGGGTGCGGGGACGGCATGACCGTGCGCTGGCAGGTAGCCGTCCCGGGCCGCGGCGGCCTCGATACTTTTCAGGTGGTAGTCCATTGCTTCCTTGTCCCCAGTGTTTTCTTGCTCTCTTGGTGGTGGGTGCGGGTTGGGCGTTTACGATGCCGTAGGCGGGGACTGTGCCGGCGCGGCCGGGCTGCGGGCCAGAACGACGCAGTCCAGCGCTGGGCGGCGGGAACCGGGAACGGGACGGGACCGGGTCTCGGCCGTTTCAACCTGCAGTCCGGCCCGTCTGGCCCAGCCGGCCACACGGGCGCTGTCATGCAGCGCGGCTGCGTTCCGTGGCCCGGAGGCGCTTTCGCGGGGGTCGGCCGGGTCGTGGCCGATGTACAGGAACAGCCCGCCGGGGGCCAGGCCCAGGGCTGTGCGAGCTATGGTGCCCTCCAGATCCCGTTCGGGCAGGTGCAGGAAGGCGGCCAGAACAAGGTCCAGGCTTCCGCGTGCCGGTGCGCAGGTGGTGACGTCGGCGACGGACCACGTGATCAGGTCCATAACGCCGTCGGCGAAAGCGCGCCCGCGCCCGATATCCAAGGCTGCGGCGGAAAAGTCCATGGCTGTCACGTGCCAGCCGCGTCCGGCGAGCCACACGGCGTTGCGGCCGTCGCCGGCCCCCAGATCCAGGGCCCGTCCGGGGGCAATCCCGTTCAGCATGGCGCGGACCGAGGAGCTTGCCGACGCCCAGCTGAAGTCGTTCTCGGTGTACCAGCGGTTCCAGGCTTCCGCGTCCGCGGGGTACCCGGTCCCTCCGGGCCTGGAGTGCTTCCACACCGGAAGCGCCATGCCGTCCACGCTCATGGCCGGCTCCTGCCCGGGCGCACCGCTGTTGCCCCTGCGGGCCGGCCCGGTGAGTTGTTGCGCCGTCGGAACACGGCGATCCCGGCGCGGATGCCGACGGTCGGGCCGGTCAGTACCGCCGCGGCCAGCCAGGCCGGGTTCGTGGGCCCCGCGAAAAGTGCCGGGAGGTCGAACAGCAGAAGGGCCCCCGGTCCGAAACCCAGGAGGTATTGCGGCAGACGGTCCGGTTCGGTCCGGGATTCCAGGGGTGCTGTTGGCGGCAAAGGATGCTCCTGATCATTCAGCGGACCGTGGTGCGGCCGGGAGTGGCTGCCGCGACCGGGCCCCGGTCGGGATCCTGGCCGGCGTCGGGTGCTTTGTCCCGTGCGGGAAGTTCTGCGATGCGGGCGGCCCTGGCGCGGGCGACGTGGCTGCGGGCGTGTTCCACGGCCGGGGGCAATTCCGCGAACAGGTGTTTGTGGTGGCGCAGGGATTCCAGAACGCCGACCTTGGTGACGAGGGCCAGGTGGCGCTCCTGGATTCCTTTGATCAGTACGGTGATGCCGCGGCGTTCGAGGGCGTTGACGATGTCGGTGATGACCCTGGCCCCTGTTGCGTCCAGGACCTGGAGCTGTGACATGCGGATGATGACGACGTCGACATTGCGGATCGCACTGACCCGGTCCAGGACGCGTTCGGCGGCGGCGAAGAACAGGGCCCCGTCGAGGCGGAACACGGCGATGTGTTCGTCCCCGTCCTGGACGGGGCCGGGGATCTCTTCCCGGTGGACGCCGCTGGACTTGACCAGGGCGCGCAGAGCGAAGAAGGACGCGACGGCGATGCCGATTGCGACTGCCTCGATGAGGTCGAAGGACACGGTGATCAGCGCGGTGACGAAGAACACGACGGTGTCGGCCCGCGTCGAGCCGATGACGCTGCGCAGCGTGGTGGGGGAGACCATGCGTGTGGCAGTGACCATCAGGACCCCGGCCAGGGCGGCGAGCGGGATGCGCGCGACCGGGCCGGTGGCGAGGTAGACCACGGCCAGCAGGACGAGGGCATGGGTGACGGCGGCGAGCCGGGTCCGGCCGCCGGAGCGGATGTTCACTGCGGTGCGGGCAATGGCCCCGGTGGCGGGCATGCCCCCGAAGAACCCGGATGCGACGGAGGCCAGGCCTTGGCCCAGGAGTTCACGATCGGCGTCGTAGGGTCCGGTGTCGGAGATCGACGCGGCGACCCGGGCCGAGAGCAGCGACTCGATTGCTGCCAGGGCCGCGATGGTCGCGGCCGGCGCTGCCAGTGCGGTCACGGTGCCCCAGTCCAGTGAGGGCAGGAAGGGTGCGGGCAGCGAGTCGGGCAGGGTGCCGATCCGGGCCACCGGAAGGTCCAGGACCTGGGCGGCGATGCTGGCGACGATGATCGCGATCAGCGAGCCCGGGATCTGCGGGTGGATCCGGGGGGCAGCGATCATGATGACGGCGACCAGGACCACCAGGGCCGCGGGGGCAAGGACGGCTGCCGGGGACAGTGTGCCGAGGCCCTGTGCGGCCGATACGGCGGCGTTGCTGCTTGGTCCGGCCTTGACGCCGAACGCGGCGGGGACCTGCTGGAGGAAGATGATCATGGCAATGCCGAGGGTGAAGCCCTCGATCACCGGCCAGGGAAGGAGCGTGACGATGCGGCCGAGTTTGAGCAGCCCGGCGGCGACCACGATGACACCGGCGAGGACCGTCACGGCTGCCAGAGCGCCGATGCCCTTTGTTGCGATGACCGGGCCCAGAACGACGACCATCGCGCCGGTCGGGCCCGAGACCTGAATATTCGATCCGCCGAAAACGGCGGCGATCACCCCGGCGATGACTGCGGTGATCAGTCCGCTGGCCGCTCCGGCGCCGGAACTGACCCCGAAGGCCAACGCCAGCGGCAACGCGACGATACCCACGGTGACCCCGGCGATGAGATCCCCTTTCCAGGTGCGGGGCAGGTCCGCATAGTCCCTCCGGCCGGGCAGAAGCGCCCGGGCCGAGGTCAGGGCCTTCATCGTGAGCTGCCGGCGGCGGCAGCCAGCGGGGAAGCAGCGGCCGGAGATGTGGCCTCGGAATGTTCGAGCTGCTCGCGGGTGGTGTGCAGCATGTCGTTGAGCAGCAGCCGTGCCACGGACAGCAGGTCAGCGACCTGCGGGTACGCCAGGGAATAGAACATCTGCAGCGCCCTGCGTTCGCCCTTCACCAGGTGGTAACGGCGCAGCACGGACAGGTGCTGGGACAGATGCGAGGCCTCCAGACCTGTTGCGGCGAGCATGTCAGTGACCGACACCTCGGGCGCCGCGGAGAGCAACTCCAGCACCCTGATCCGCACGGGATGCGCCAGACCCTTGAAAAGATTGGCCTTCACTTCATATAACGGTGCCCGGAAATCCGAAAACTCGTCCATGTCTGCCTCCCGGCCTCTCACTGCGAACCTCTGCTTGACTATTTGATGCTTCTATCATCCAATGTAACAGGGGATGGACCAGTCTGCCCCTGCCGGGCCGCGACTTCCGCGGACCGGACGGACACGTCACACCGGACCAGGGCATCCGCAGGTACTCTTGCCCGGCCGGGGAAGGGGACACCATAATGCCTTTCCCGACAAAGACCCCTCCGGCCGCCACGGCATGCCGGAGGACAGAGTCCCGGCATCTGGGCGCCGGTTCCCAAGTGCCGGGCCGGCCGCGGCACGACGCGGCCTTCGGACCCGCTGCCCGGACCCTGCCCCCCGGGTCCGGGCAGTGGCCCGGACGGCGGGCGGCGTGATGCGGCCGCTGCCGGCACCCGGACAAGGGCGGTCCGCGCCCGTTCCTGCCCCCGTGCCTCCGGCTCCGCTTATCGCCGGGGTGTCTGTGGACACCTCCGGCCCGGACGTGCGCGTGGACTTCGAACTGACCAGGCCGGCAGGCAAGGGGAGCTACCTGGTGGGGCTCCTTGCCGGCGACGGGGACCGGACCACGATCCGGCACCTCACGGTCAGCCTCCGGGACGGGCGCGTCACCGGCCTGTCCACTTACGATTTCGGGACCGTCACCCGCACGGTGCATCCCCGCGGCGGCGCGTCCTGCGCGGGTGTTTCCGTCACGGCGATGTTCCCGCGGGCCTCCCTGGCCGGGCTGGGGGAGGATCGCCGCATCACCGCGTACAGCTCCCTCAACGGACAGGAACTCCAGACGGAGGTTCCCCTCACCCGGGTGGTGACGGGAGGCCTCACGGTGTGAGCGGACGGCCCGCGGATTTTCCCGGCAGGGCCCGGGTGCTGGCACCGCCCGGGACCATGGAATCCGCTTCACGAGGGAACCGGCAGGCAACGCCGCTGCCGTGGAGAAACAGCTCGATGCCCATCTGGGGCAGTGCGGCGGCCTGCGTCAACGGACCGCGGCGCAACGCTCGCCGACGCCGCGCCGGGCATCGAAGGACTCGGAGGACTCCGCACCGGGCCGGACAGGAACCGGCCCGCGCCAATGCGCCTCAGGGCCGAAACCGGTCTTTTCATCGGCACCGTCCTGGTCCGGGCATAGCGGCGATTACCGTCGAGAAGAGTCGCGTCGAGGTGAACACATCGTCCGCCTCGCCTCAGCTGAAAGAGCATCTCGAACGGCCCCATTCGGAAGTCGCGAGCCTGGTCGGGCTACTACCAGATAATGAAAAGGAACCATCGGCGGAGGCCTTGAAGGACTTGACGTCGACCGCCCTAGAGCCCGGACAAGCAAGATGACTCTTAGAAACCGCGCACGGGCTAGGGGAAGATTTTGTGAATGACTGATCCGTCGCCGTGAAAGATGAGGATTCTGCTTTGGCCGTCGATCCAGACCCAAAAGTATGAGGCATCTTCGCCGACGTCATCCACCGTGCCGTGTTCGGGCGCACATCCGGTTCGTTTGACGATCACTCTGTCGCCCGGGTTCAGGTGGATCCCGTTGTGGTAACTAAGCAGGCGGGTTTGGGGTACGCGGAATGCGACGTTCACCGGCTGGGTGGCTGCATCCATGGCGTTCCTTCCGGTGCATTTGGCGTTTCCGTCCATCAGGTCCGGGTCTACAAGGATCGGGCGGGGCGGGCACTCGTGTGCACGCCCCGCTCTTTAGTAGATCTATTACCGCCAGGGGTCAGTTCTGGCGTTCTACTGCATGCGTGGGGGGCACCGCTTCCTGCTCGGCGGAGTTGTCTTCTTTGTCTGCTGGGTCCGTCTTTTTCTGCACCCGGCGGGCCCATGATGAGGTCACGATCGGGCAGAGTACTGCGGAGACGACGACCGAGGCTGCCACGAGGACGGTGGCGTGTTCTGCGGCCGGTGCGTAGACGGGGTTGGCTGCGGCGACGATGGCGGGGACGAGCGCGGCGTTTCCGGCTGTGGTGGCTGCAGCGAGGCCGGCAACTCCGTCACCGCCGGTGATTTTGTCGGCCAGCAGCAGCACGGCGCCGCCGGCGAAGACCACGAAGAGGCCAAGGCCGATGCCGAGCAGCCCGGCTTCAACGACGGCGTTGAGGTTGATGGTCAGTCCGAGGGCCAGGCCCAGGAACGGCACCATCGCTGGTACGAGGGGAGCCAGGAGGTTCCGCATGTTCTTGTCCAGGTTTCCGAGGAGCATGCCGAGTGCCAGCGGGAGGATGGCGCCGACGAGTGCCTGCCAGGGGAATGCTGACAGTCCGGCGATTCCCAGGGTGACCATGGTCAGGAAGGGGCCTGATTCCAGGGACAGGATGGAGTAGGCGCCTGCGTCCCGTTTGCGCCCGAACTGGCCCATGAGTGAGATGTAGAGACCGCCGTTGGTGTCGTTCAATGCGGCGACGATTGCGAGGGTTGAGAGGCCGGCAAGGATCCCGGATTCGATGGGTGCTTCGCCGAGGAAATGCCCGGCGATGACGCCGACAAGGATGGCGAAGAGGATTTTTGAGCCGAGCAGGACACCGCCCTTCTTGAGGATGTAGGGCGTTGATTTGACCTCCAGGGTTGCCCCCAGGCAAACGAAGAACACGGCAAGGAGCGGGGTGAGGCCGGTGAAGAACGCCCCCGTGAAGGAGCCGAAGAACTTTCCGGCGTCCGGGGCCAGGGTATGGATGACGGCGCCGATGCCAAGGGGCACCAGCATCATTCCGCCGGGGACTTTGTCCAGGGCTTTCTTGATGGGAATCGACATTGATTTCTCCTGTGGATAGCTGGGGGCTTGGTCGGTGCGTTCTGCGGGGCAGATTCGCGGGTGGGTGTGTGTTTAGCCGAGGCCCGGGATGAGCAGGACTTTGCAGGCGTCTCCGGTGAGCAGTTCGACGGCGTCGTCGATTTCGCTGAGCTTCTTGCGGTGGGTGATGAGCCAGTCCAGCTCCAGCTTCCCGGAGTCCAGCAGCAGCAGGCTTTGTTCCCAGGTTTCCCAGAGCCGGCGTCCGAAGATGCCGCGAAGGGTGATGCCTTTTTTGTTGATGTATGCGGCGATGTCGACTTCTGCGGGGCGGCTGGGGTGTCCGACGGTGATGACGGTGGCTTCGCGGCGGACGGCGTCGAAGAGGGTTGTCAGGGTGCCGGGGGCCCCGGAGCATTCGAAGGCGACGTCGAAGCCGCCGCGGCGGCCGGTCAGTTCGCGGCAGTGCTCGACGATGCCGTCGTTGGGGTGCAGGGCGGTCGCGCCGAGCTTTTCGGCTTGGGCCCTCCGGTAGGGGTTGGGGTCGACGGCGATGACGTGTGAGGCGCCCATGAGCAGGGCGAGGTTCACGACGACGAGGCCGACCGGTCCGGCTCCGCTGACGAGCACGGCCCGGCCCGCGACGGAGTAGTTGGCGCGCTGGATGGCGTGCACGGCGACGCCGGCTGCCTCGAGCAGGGCGCCGGACTCGAGGGAGAGGCCGGTGGGGAGCTTGACGCAGATGTCCTGCGGGACGGAGGCGTACTCGGCGAAGACACCGTCGATGTGCATGCCGAGGATGCGGGTGCGTTCGCAGGTGTGCGCGTCGCCGGTGCGGCAGGGGAAGCACTGGCCGCAGGTCAGGTGGCTTTCGAGGGCAACCTGGTCGCCAACCTTAAGCCCGGTGACGCCGGGTCCGACCTCGATGATGGTTCCGGCGCCTTCGTGGCCGAGGATGACCGGGAGGTTGAGGTTGAATGCCTGGGCTGAGGGGGTCCATTCGTAGAGTTCGCGGTCGGTGCCGCACAGGGACGCGGCTCCTACTTCGATGACGACGGATCCTTCTGTTGCCTTGGGGTCGCCGGCATCGGTGACGTAGGTGACGCCTCGCTCGGCTGCGTTCTTAACTACTGCCCGCATGGGGGCCGCCTTTCGTTGGTTCAGGTGCTGCGTGGAGGAATCGTTTGTGGGTCAGCCGGGGAGTTGGCCGGCGAAGCGGCGCAGGACGTCGGTCGGGCCGACCTGTCCGCCCTTGAGCAGGAGCCTGCACCGGCCGACAGCGGAGGCGCCGTCGGCCTGCAGGATTGGGCCGGCTGTGACGAACTGGTCGGAAACGCGCAGCTGGCGAACTCCCATGGCGATGAGTGCGTGGCTGGAGGTGTCACCACCACACACGGCGATGTCGCGGGTCAGCCCGGCATCGGCCATCCTGGCGGCGATGCCGCCGATCAACGTGCCAACGTAGCCGGCGTCCACCGGCGTGCCCGCGCCGTAGCGGGGGTCCGCCGATCCGCGGGTGGTGTGCACGACCACGTTCCGGCCTGCCCGAAGGGCAGCAGAAACCCGGTCATCGAGGGCGGCCACGAGTGCGGTGTCATCGCGCCGCAGCAGTTCGGCAGGCACGGGAACGTCCTCCCAGCCATTCGATAGGGCATCGTTGATTTGCTCCGCCGTGGTGCTGGAGGCTGAAGCGCTGACGGCCAGCACGGGTCCGGACGGGCGTTGCGGTCCGGGTGTGCGCGGAGCCTGGTCCGAGATGGACCGCGCCAGCGCTGCCATGATGCCGCCGGATCCCACGACGATGGATGGGCCGTGGCCGTGTTCTTCCCGCGTGAGGGCTTCTGCAATGGCGTCCATTTCGTGTTCATTCACGGCATCAACCACGAAGGCCTGTGCCCCGGGGTCCCGGCGCCGGTCCGCCCAGGAGTCCTTGAAGGTGCCGTCACCATAGGCGGGCAGATGGATAGCCCCGGGCACCTGGGTGCCGCCGAGCTGTTCGGCCAGGACCTTGCGGAGGTCCGCCTCGGACATGGGCGTGGAAGGATGCCGTGACATGACCGGGTGGCGGTCCAGCCGGTAGACTTGGCCGGCGTAGGTCGCGTAGTGGTTGCTGAAGGCGGTGTACCGCCCGAAGCCCGGCTGGGCCGGCACCACGGGAATGGGCCCGTGCAGCGGAAATTGCTCGTGGAGCAGCTGGATCCCGCGGCCGATGCTCCCGACAGTGACGGAGCTGTCGAATGTGGAGCAAACCTTGTACAGCAGCACCTCCAGATTCAGGGCCGCAATCCCGGCAAGGTCACGGGTGACCAGATTGTCGAACGCTGTTCCGGACAGGGACCGGGCCGGTCCCGCGAACCCGACGACGTCGGTGTCCGTGGGCAGCGGCGCGTCCCCGATGACAAGCGCAGCCTCCAGCCCGTAGCGGTGGGACTGGGCCAGGACGTCGGCGGCTCCGGTGAGGTCGTCCGCGACGAAACCGAAAGCCGGCATGTCAGGCACCCTTCCCGAAAGTCTGAACTGCGTGCAGGAGGGCATCGTCCCCCGTTTGGGCCAGCTTGTCCGCGGCGATCGCAAGCGGCACTCCCTCCACGGCTGCTTCCCAGGCCTGGCGCAGGGTACGCACTCCGGCGCCGGGACCGTCCGGGTGGGCGGCAACCCCGCCGCCGGCCAGCATCATCAGATCCGTGGAACCAACCGCGTCAAACGTGGGACCGGGAGTAGTGACGTTCTGCCCGGAGGACAAGACGGGAAGCGGTGCGATGGTCTGCCCCAGAGGTTCGAGAAGGCTGCGGATGTTCGCCGCGACCTCTTCGTCGAGTTCGTAAAACTTACTGCCCAGCCCGCTGGCGTGCAGGTGGTCGGCGCCGGCAAGGCGGGCCATCTGCTGCCAGACCCGGTAGTCCATGCCCAGGGCCCGGGACCGCATGGACGCGGCGAGGCCCGCGCGGTGGCCGTGGATGGGGACCTCGGCGAAGCTGCGGAGCAATGCCAGGGCCGGCATTCCCATCACGGGGATGTTCAGCATCACACAGCGGCCCCCGGCTTCAACCACCAGGTCGTGGCGCTTCTGCAGTCCGGCGAGGTCACCGGTGATGTTGAAGGCATACATGGTCGAGTGGCCCGTGACCTGCTCGGCGGCGCGGATTTCCTCGGTTGCGACCGCGACCCGGCGTTCCAGCGGCAGGTACGCCGGATCAGTCATGAGCTCATCGTCCTTGATCAGGTCAATGGATGCCATCGCCAGATCCCGGACGACCAGCCGGAACTCTTCTTCCGAGAGCCCGACATTGGGTTTGACGATGGTGCCGACCATCACGCCCTGGACGTCATTGATGAGTTTGCGGGTCCCCTCGATGCCGAAGGCCGGGCCAGGGTGGGCGGCGACGAAGTCCTCGGGCAGCTGCATGTCTTGGAGCCGGCAGGCGTACAGATCGCCCAGCTCGAAGAGATTGCCTGCTATGGCAGTCTGCAGGGTGGCCAGGTCGGTGCCGACGTTCTCCATCGGGAAATCAACGGTCACCAGAGCGGCACGGACTTTTTCCGGGTTGGCCCGTGACGGCAAGGAAGGCCGGCAAAAGCCAAGCTCCTGAACATCGGCTATCCGGGCGGCGTGCCGTTCCCGGATCCGGGACGATTCACCGGGCACCGGCAGGAAGGTTCCGCTGGACTGCTCGCCCGCCATAATGGCCGCGGCCTTCCCGGGGTCAATCTCAGACTCTAAGTAATAGGTGCAACGCACCGAGCGCGGGTCGCGCATGGACTCTCCAATTCGAGGGGTTGTGAAACTCATGTGTCCGACTGTCACCTGCAGGTACTTTCACTTCGCTCACGCGCCGATGCGGGCTCAAGCAGGTGACTCGCACTTCGGGTTCAAGGAATCTCCTGTGATTCCCCGACCGAAGTTGTACGTATCTTTGATACGTACAATAATAGGTGGTGTAGGTCACGTCAAGCCCGGCCGATAACACTGCAGCCCGCCAGGGACACAGCGGGAGGGCTAAGATTTGCACAGCGGCAGAGGAGTTAGCGTGAGTTTGGAACCAGCAGAAACAGCGTCGGAGCCGGCGGGACGCGCCGGGGGGTTGAACCGGGAAGCCGGAGGCCCTCTTCATGCACAAATCCGGGACATCCTGCACCGGCAGATCGTGGACCTCGCACTCCCTCCAGGTTCCTCCCTGCCCACCGAAGAGGAACTGCAAAGGCAGTTCGGCGTCTCCCGCAGCGTCGTGCGTCAGGCCCTGTCCGGCCTTTCTGACCTCGGCCTGATCCGACGCCAGCGCGGCCGCGGTAGCGTCGTGGCCGCAACACCTGTCCTCCGCCGGCACGTTCAACGTGCGGGCGGCCTGGATGAACAGGCTGCCGCACACGGCCAGCGCCTGCGCACCCACGTTCTTGCCGTAGAACCATCCGAGCCACCCCAGGCAGGCATCGAGGCCCTCAACACCACCAACACGTGGAAAATTGAGCGGGTCCGCTACCTCGACGATCTTCCCGTTGCCTTCATGCGCACCTGGGTTCCGCGCGACTTCTTCCCGCACTTCACCGCAGAACTACTCGAAAATGCGTCACTCCTCGGCCTGATGCGCGACCATGGTTACCACCCGGCCGGCGGGCCCCGTCAGGTTCAAGCCGTGTCCTCAGACCCTGACCTGGCCCGGAAACTGAACATCAACACCAGGGAACCACTGCTCCTGCTCCAAGGCGTAACACGGGACGCCCTCGGCCATGGTCTCGAATGGTTCAACGTCTGGCACAGCCCCAACACCGTCTTCGACGTCGACGCACAAGTCACCAGCCAGCCCGGACGCGTCTCCCAAGAGCACATCCGCCGCCTACGGAACCTGACCCAGCAACTCGAATCAGAACTAGCCGACCTCGAACGAGGAGCACGCTAAATCGCGCCCCCACGGCCAACCGACCTATGACATCTGTCGGGACACCTAAAGAGTTGGGAGTCGACGCCGGCAGGAAGCAGGCGCACCATTGCGGGCCGCCAATACCTTCTCCCGTTTGGGCCTGGCTTGTCGCATAACCTGTGTGCCACACAGAGGTTTCGAGACACCGAGAGGGACTAGGAGTAAGGAGTCCGCTGCCCACAGGCGTAGCCACAGATGGGACTGTCGCTGTTCTTGTTGACTCCGGATCTTAGGCGGCCGTGAGCGCGGTTCGGTAAGGCGGTGCCGATTAGCCAGCGAATCCTGAAAATCTGCGGCCGGTTGAATCGCTCAGTACCGGTCGTGGTCCGGGCCGGAAGTCTGTTCTTGTGGTCTGTGGTTCTGTGCGCCAGTCTTGAGTTATTCGCGTCCGGCGCGCCGGGGACACGGCTTTTGCCGGTCGGCTTGGCACGGTGGGAGCACGGGTCTGGAAGGCCGCGATGGACGGTGACATTGAGCTGGAGATCGGTTCGGGGCAGGGCGGCTACACCGTCCGTGTGATTCGCGCCCCGGCGGGGGGCGAAACGTCCGGCACTTTCCAGCTGGACGTGGAGGCGGTACTCGCCAGGATCACCGAACTCGAAGCGACGGTCCTGGCCTCGGCCGTACCGGCGCGGCGGACGATACCGCACGGCGAAAAACCCCTGCACGACGTGGGGGTGCACCTGTTCCAGTCGCTGTTCACCGGGCAGGTGAGGGACACGTACCGGGCGAGTCTGGGTGCGGCCCAGCACAGCGGCGGGCAGTTGCGTGTGGTGCTCAGGCTTGCCGCTCCCGAGATGGCGGCCCTGCCGTGGGAGATGCTCTTCGACCCGGAGACCGAGTCCTACCTCTGCCAGGAGATGCCGCTGCTGCGGCGCATCCCCGCAGCGGACTTCAACCCGCACCCTCTCGAGGTTAAACCGCCCTTGCGGATCCTGGGCATTGTTGCTGCTCCATCTAATCTGCCCGGGCTGGATGCGGATGCGGAGAAGCAGTACCTGGCCCAGGCGCTGGCGAAACCGATCGCTGACGGGCTGATCGAGTTGGTCTGGGCAGAGCAGGCGACCTGGGACGGTATCCAGACCATGCTGCTTGACGGGCCCTGGCACGTGCTGCACTTTATCGGGCACGGAGACTATGACATGAGCCGGCAGGAGGGCAGGATCGCGCTGGAATCAGACACCGGCCGTAGCGCCATGGTGGAGTCCTCCCGGCTGATGCATCTGCTCAGGGAAGCCGAACCGACCCCCCGGCTGGTCGTCCTGAACTCCTGTTCGTCTGGGGAAGCCGGAAGGGAAGATTTATTCTCCGGGACAGCCGCCGCCTTGGTCCGTGGTGGGATCAGTGCCGTGGCCGCGATGCAGTTTACCGTCAGTGACAGGGCAGCGATTGCGTTCGCCCGCGGGTTCTATGCTGCGATCGCGCACGGCCGTGACGTGGACAAGGCTGCCGGCAGCGGACGCCGGTCGATTCTGGGTCTGGGCACCTTGGAGTGGATGACACCGGTGCTGTATGTGCGCGGAGGCTCCACCCGCTTGTTCACCCTCACCAGTTCGCCCGTTCCCCTCGAGCCCGAAGCCGTACCCCAGCCGGTGCTGCCGGAGCGGCGGCAGCAGGCCCTGCTGCGGACCCTCTATGTCCAAGCCAGTTTCGAACTGCGCACGAAAAACTACGGGCCTGCCATCGAACTGCTTGATGAGCTGTTGGGGATCGAGCCCGGGTATCGTGATGCCGCGGAACTGCGGAAAACCGCGCAGAACCGCCGGGAACTGGCCGAGACCTACCGTGCGGCCCGTGAGGCGGAGGACGCCGGGGACTGGGAAGAAGCAGTCCGCAGCTATGCACTAGTCCGGGACGACCCTGACTTTGCGGATGCGGCCGCCCGCGGGGAAGCCAGCGAAGCACATCTGCAGGTCACCGACCTGCAGGACATACTGCGGCTCCACGCCGGAGCCGGTGCCTGGCAGGCTGTTCTGGACACTGCCTCGGAACTGGCTGCCCTGGACACTGCCGCCGCTGATCCGGACGGGCTCGCCACCCGTGCCCGACTGGAAATCCTCTATGCGCGTGCCCGCCAAGCCGAAGAAACCGGCGATCTGGACGCCGCCGCCCACGCCTACGCTCAGATCCTCACGACGGATCCGGGCTTCCGCGACGCCGCGGTCCGCCATAACACCGGCGGGAGTACCACGGGAGCATCAAGCATCCAGGACCGGCCCGTCGACCTCTCACCATTCAGGGCCGCTGATCACCTGTCCCCGATTTCGGGCACTAGTCCAGCTCCCGGCACTGAGGTATTGCTGCACCCTGACGGCTATGTTTATGCGGTGGCGTTCAGTCCGGACGGGACCCGCCTGGCCACCGGCAGCGAAGACAGGACCGCTCGGATCTGGGACACGAGCACCGGCA
>NZ_FNJS01000011.1:145352-152657 GCF_900104405.1 Arthrobacter sp. ok909
TGCGGTGGCGTTCAGCCCGGACGGGACCCGCCTGGCGACCGCCAGTCACGACCAGACCGCCCGGATCTGGAGAGTGTAGGGGCAGCAGTCGGCAGAGTCATGACCTCTGTACAGGACCACATGAAGAAATGAGGAACTGCAGGAACGCTCCCCGCAGGGGGCGAGGAAAGCCACCCGACCGGCGCAAACACCGGCCCGTGCCGGTCAAACGTAATCCCGAGGGCGAACAGGAAGGACAAAATGATGAAGAAACTGGTCGAATTCGGCTCCGCTTCCGGCGGAAGTGTGCTCGTTGAGGTCGAAGATGACCCCGGCGGCGTGGTGACACGCGGAGGCGGCCGTGCCGGGGTGTTTGCACAGGCACAGCAGACGTTCGAGGAAGCCGTAAGCCGCATTCAGCCGGCCGTGCAGGGGGTCATCAATCAGATGCTTTCCCTGACCGAGCGGCCGGACGAGGTCTGCGTCAAGTTTGGAATGGACCTACACGCCGAAGCAGGTGCCTTCATCGCCGCCGCCGGCAGCACGGCCAATTTCACCGTCACCCTCACATGGCGGGCCCCAAGCCACTCCTGAAAGCGAGTGTCGCTTAAGCCGGTCATGATCACGCAGCCATGAGTACCCGGGTTCCTTGACCTCCGCCTGTACGCCCCCATGCCTTGCAACCCTAAGGAGGCGAGTTCAGAGGTTTCGAGACACATCGAATCGGATGGAGCGGATCGGTTGTCCGTAATGGAATCCCCTTACTGACTGCCCGGAAGGAACTCCTTCTCTGGCCGAACCCGTTATTGGCGCGCCAGGCCCTTCCAGTGCTGGGGGGTCAAAGACTAAGGTGCGTGTACGAGGCGTGCCGGACCCCGGTACACCATTAGGAATGGGGCTCAATTATGGATCCTGTGACATTGGGCGTCGTCGCGGCCGGACTTATCTCGAAGTTTTATGAAGGCGCCTTGTCCAAAGCTGTCGAGGAGGCCTCTAAGGGTCTAGTTGACTGGATAAAAGGTCGCTTCAAAGGCCACGAGGCGGGGGAACGAGCCCTTGCTCGAGTTGAAGATGCCCCGGACAGCACCTCCCGTGTAAAGGCCCTCGAGGGGATCATCGAAGAGCAAGCAACGGCAGACCCGGATTTTCTGGATCAACTCGCCAAGCTTCTAGAGAAGGCCCAGCCCACCGCAGTGCAGGGCCACGCCGCAACTTCTGGGGCACAGTCACCCGCCTTTGGCCAGATCTCTGGAGGAAACGTGAGCGTCGACTACGGCACCACACCTCCGCCACCCGCGCCTCTGCCCTGAAACCAATGGATTCGGTCGGCGGGGGGACTGCGAGCACGGCCGGGCCCCAGAGCCCGGCCGTTGGTGCACTCCACAATTCCACGATCACCATCGTGTACGGTGGACAACCCTTTGCTTACGGCCTCCAAAAGGCCTGGGTGCCCCCAAGTAAAAGCGTCAATGAACCTTCCAGGCTTTTGCGTGCCCGCGCGGCCGTGGTCCAGTACCTCGACCTATCTGGGCATTTGTCCGCGCTCAGTAGTTGGCTCGTAGACCCAGAGCCATTCTCCGTTCGCCTTATCGGCGGGCGGGGAGGTTCGGGCAAAACCCGTCTCGCTGTTCAGCTTTGCCGCATCGCTTCTGGGAACGGCTGGGCCGCAGGCCTCCTAGGACCGGAAGCGGTTCCTGTCGATTACGTTGCAGGCACCGGCATGGCCCAGACACTGGTCGTCATCGACTATGCAGAGACACGACGTGACAAGCTGGCGACCCTCCTACCGGCTCTCCAGCGAACCGCTAGCCCCGCCAACAGGATCCGCGTCTTGCTTCTCGTACGCAGCGCCCCTGCCGGCCAGGATTGGACGAAGGCGCTTCGCACCGGTGACGATGAACTCGACGTCGTACTCGATGAGGTGGGCCCACAGATCATATTGGAGGGAGCAGCCTGGGATCTGGATAGTAGAGAGAAGCTATACCGCGACAGCTGGACGGCTTTCGTGGAACGCCTAAAAGATGCAGGCGGAGCCAGTCCCGAATTCGCCCCTCCGCTCCCTGATCTTACTGCGGAGCGGTTCGGGAACCCTTTGCTTGTCACCGCTAGCGCGTACCTGGCCGTTAATGATCAAAAACGGACCTTGCCGGACACTTGGGAAGGCCTTCTCGAGGGAATCCTTACCCACGAAGCCAGCTACTGGGCTCGCGTTCACCCAACGAAAGATTCGGATGGGTCCGTCACCCGCCGCGTTGCTGCGATGGCGGCTCTCGCGGGGGCTGAAAGCGAAACCGAGGGAGCTGCACTCCTTCACCACGTGCCCGACCTTCAGGGCGAGGCTATCGGGGTCCGAATGTTCTGGGCACGCTGGTACGGTGATTTCTATCGGGGTTGGGGTCCTAGGTTTTGGAACCCTCTCGAACCCGACCTTCTCGGCGAACACCTCGTCGCAACAACGCTAAAAGATTTCCCCGCAACTCTTGCCGCATCAGTCAGCCCCACGCGCGGCCCTAACACCGCCCAGCCCCTGACTGTGATTGCCCGGATAGCCACTACTAACCGATCCGTGGGCGCCTATCCGAGTTTCAACGTCGCCTCTGCTCACGCTCTCGAGGACATCCTTCCCTCAATCACCCGTGCCGCTGTCGACGAGGCACTGAACCCTATTACCGGTTTGCCGGACAGACCTACGATTGCCTCAGCCCTCGCCCAGGCCGTGAACAGCCTCAGCCCGCATCTCGGAGATGTCACCGAGCCCCTCACCATCCTGCCTCGGCGCACCATCCCGCGCTTGAGCGTCCTAGCACTTGCGCTCACCCAGCACCAGGTCTCATGGCTACGGTCGCTCACTGCTCCTAGCACGGCAGACATTTCTAGACTTGCCAGCTCGTTGGACGCCCTCTCCTACTGCCTAAGGGATGTCGGTGACCCAGAAGGGGCCCTGAAAGCCAGTCGCGAAGCGGTCCTTCGCTACCGGGGACCGGCTGAGGTTAACCCCGCTGCGTACGCCCCAGGCCTTGCAAAGGCGCTGAATAATCTGTCCGTGTCCTTTATGGAGACCGGCAACCACTCCATGGCCCTGCATGCCATCCGCGACGCCGTAGAAAGGTACCGTGACCTGGCCGAGGCTGATGCTGAGACCTACACCCCCTATCTCGCTTCCTCCCTAAATACCCTCTGTGGTTGTTTATTCGATATCAACGACCGCCAAGGGGCTTTGGAAGCGGTCAGCGAAGCCGTCATACTGTTCCAAGGTCTGGCGGAGGCAGATGCCGGCTACGCCCCCGACCTAGCGAAATCCCTAAACAACCTCTCCAGCTGCCTAGCGGGTACCGGTGAACGAGGCGGCGCCTTGGGCGCCATCAACAAAGCCGTCGAGATGTACCAGGGTTTGGCCGAATCCGATCCAGCCACCCATAACCCAGACCTCGCCATGTGCATGAATAACCTCGCCATGTGTCTCTCTGAGACCGGTGACCCAGACGGGGCCCTAAATGCCGCCCGCAGGGCCGTCTCCATTCGGCAAGCCTTGGCAGACAAGCACCCTGCCGCGTACGCCTCCGACTTTGCCGCATCCTTGGACACCCTATCCAGATGCCTCGCTGACAAGGGTGAGCGCGGCGAGGCCTTAGACGCCGCCCGCAAGGCCGTCGCGTTTTACCGAGACATGGCCACTGCCCAGCCCGCCGCGTACGCCCCCGCCCTTGCAAGGTCGCTGAACAATCTTTCTCTCCGTCTCACGGACACAGGCGACCATGCCGAGGCCTTGGAGGTCATCACTGACGCTTATATGATGCTCCTCACAATGGCCGGAACCCAGCCCGCCGCCTACAATCCCCTGCTCATCACCACCATGCAAAACCTCTCCATCTGCCTTGCTAACACTGGCAAACACGAGGAAGCTCGGAACGTCCTCTACATGGCCCGCATACGCGGCGCTGGCACCGCATAGCTCCCTTGGGCAGTCCTCCACGCCGTCCGTGAAGCCGTGTCGCTTTATCAGCGGCGGAAGCTTTGTCCCCTTCTAGCAACGATCTCGCCAGACAACCATCCAACGGAACCCGGGTGATCTGCCCAGATTCCCGGGTACATCTCCGAGATTATGCCAGGGTGAAGTTCCATGAGATTCAGCCCAGAGTGTCTCTTAACCCTTGGGATATGAGACGTCTCATCGACTGAACGACCGCGACGACCGGCAGTGCCTGTGACTTTCAGAGTTATTTGGCACGTTTCTTGCGGCGCTATTTGGCACCTTAGTCCAGTCCCCACGTCCCGTTAGCGGATCCTTCACCGTGCATAGGACTTCGAGCATCGACGACCGCAGGAAGCCGAGGTGCGGAGATTCACAATGGCGGTTTCCGAGCCCGGTTTGGCGGTGTTGAACTTGCGACGTCGTCGGCCAGGCACTGTTGAGAAGCCGGGGAATGATGCGTGGTGTGCGTGCGTGGTCTATTTGCCGGCCAGGAGGCGTTCGACGCGGGGCTTGACCTCGGTGGCGAGCAGGGTGAGGGATTCAAGGAAGTGTTCCTGGGGCAGGCCCCCGATGTCCATCTGCAGGAAGTGGCGCATGTGTCCCATGTGGTTGTGCAGGTCCACGATGCGCTCGGCGATTTCATCCGGATCTCCGACGTAGTACGCGCCGGAGATGTCCGCCTGTGACAGGAACTGGCGCTTGTCCGGTGCGGGCCAGCCGCGGAGTTTGCCCATTTCGATGTTCAGGTTGTACCAGCCGGGGTAGAAGCGCTCGAGTGCTTCCTTCTTCGTGGGGGCGATCAGGCCGAGGGCCGCCACGGAGACTTTGATGTCCTCGCCGGTGTGTCCTGCCTGAGCGGCGGTCTGCCGATACAGCTCTGCCAGCGGGGCGAACCTTGCCGGGGCCCCGCCGAGAATGCCGTAGGAGACGGGTAGGCCTAGCTTTCCGGCGCGGACCGAAGACGGGGCGCTGCCCCCGGTTGCGAGCCAGAGTGGCAGCCTGCCGTTGACCGGCCGGGGTACGATGGCCAGCTCCTGTAGCGCGGGCCGGACCGTCCCGGACCAGGTCACGTTTTCGGTTTTGCTGTTGTTGATGGTCATCAGAAGGTCCAGCTTTTCGGCGTAGAGCCGGTCGTAGTCATTCAGGTCGTAACCGAAGAGCGGAAAGGTCTCCACCGAGGATCCGCGGCCGGCGGTAATTTCCACCCTGCCGCCGCCGGAGACGGCATCGGCGGTGGCGAACTGCTGGAACACCCGCACCGGGTCGTCCGTGCTGATGATGTTCGCACCGCTGCCGAGCTTGATCTGCTTCGTCGCTGCAGCCGCCGCGGCGATCACGGTCCCCGGCGAGGAGGCGGGCATGTCCAGGGTGTGGTGTTCGCCCACCCCGAAGTAGTCCAGGCCTGCCTGGTCGGCCAGGACGATTGCCTCGAAGAGGTTGCCGATCGCCTCGGCGGTGGGACGGAGCGTCCCGTCGGGATTGCGTGGGGTGTCGCCGAAGCTGTAAGCGCCGAGTTCCATGATTTTCTCCTGATTGCAGTGCAGTGCTGTGAGGTCGCTTGAGCGTTAGTTCAGGCGCGGCAGGTTCCCGGTCCGCAGCCAGGCGGAGCGCAACTGCTCCGCCGCGCGGCTGCCGTTGAAAATCGCGGTGCCCAACTGGACGACGAGTCCGGCTGCGAGCGGACCCGCATCAACAAGTAACCTCAATCCGGGCAAGGAATTCGGAACCGGCCCAGGGATGGTTGATTTCGGCAAATTCCTGCCGGAAGATACTTGACCCGCTCCGGAATGTGAGGCGTTCCGGAGCGGGTGTCGTACTCGCTGTCAGCCCTCCCGGATGGCGTGCAGGCCGGTCAGGGGTCCGCCGTCCACTTGCATCAGGCGGCCCATCGGTAGCGGGCCGAGGTCGACGGGGGCGAACCCGAAGCCCTCGACGACGGAGCGGAAGAGCTTCTTGGAGTTCTGGTCGTCGCCCGCGTAAAAAAGGATCCGGCGGCCGGCTGCGGTGATGGGGTCGGCGGCAACATAGGGGCCATACATGTTGTCGAAAGCCTTGATGA
Source organism: Arthrobacter sp. ok909 (assembly GCF_900104405.1). Lineage (NCBI taxonomy): Bacteria > Bacillati > Actinomycetota > Actinomycetes > Micrococcales > Micrococcaceae > Arthrobacter > Arthrobacter sp. ok909. The sequence continues at coordinate 151,364 of NZ_FNJS01000011.1, forward strand.
CGTGCGCCCCGGGGATCAGTGAGGCGACGAGTTCGCTGCCTCCGATGTCGAGCTTGTCCGCGACAAACGTGGGGGTCAGACTCGCCCATTGGTTGGTGGCATCGATGACGATCCGCCCCTCGCGGGCAGGTAAGTTACCCACCACCTCCCGGACCTTTGTCCAGGGGACGGCGAGGACGACGAAATCAGCGGCACCCGCTTCTGCTATGGTGCCGGCGGAGGCGTGCGGCCCGAAGGCGTCCACAACGTCCTTGAGCGTCTCGGGGCCTCGGCTGTTGCTGAAGACCACGTCGTGACCGGCCTTCACTACGTGACCGGCTATGGCGCGGGAGAGCGTTCCCGCACCTACCATTCCGAACTTCATGGGCTTGTTCCTTCGCTGGTTGGGGCTGCCCGGCCCACCGCCATCCGTGCGTGCCGGGGGGCGGTGAGTCGGCATATGAGCGTGTGATCTGTGTCGCAGAAGGCCGGGGGCCTGGCCGGGAGCCCGCCTTGTGAGCGGTTGCGTCACTCGCCGCCTGTGCGGCATCGGGTCGAGGAGTGGGGCTTGCGGGGACTCGATCTCAGAGATCGAGTCCCCGCACCGGTCGCCGGATTGGTCCATCTGGTCCCGCGGGCCCGTTACTCCCTTGTTGTCCCGGCCGGTCCGGATCGGGAGCGGCGCTTTGACGTGCGTTCAGCCGAGAAACTTAATGCTGAGGGAGAAGTTCTTCTGCCGCTGGGCCTGACCGAGAAGCAGCAGACCCGCTCCTTCCAACCAGTGCGCGGTCTTCAGGTTACCGGTGTCCAGCGGGCGCAGTCCGAGGCTCTCGACGAACGAGGACACGGACGCCTTGGCGTTGGCGTCGTCACCGGCGATGAGCACATCGAGGGGGCGGCCCTCGACCTCACCGGACGCGAGGACGCCGCCGAAGAGCGTGTTGAACGCCTTGACGACATGCGCCCCCGCAGGGGCGGCCTTGGCGATCTCCTGTGCGGCCGAGCTGTCCTCGGGAGTGACGAGCGCGGTGAACGTGGTGAGATCGAAGGGGTTCGTGATGTCGACGATGACCTTGCCGGTCAGCGCGTCCCCGTACTGGCCGACAATGGACGAGGCGCTGGCGTACGGCACAGCCAGGATGACGATGTCACCGGTGAGCGCGACGCTTGCGATCGTCCCTGCTGTGGCGTTGCCGCCGAGTTCCCCGGCCAGGGCGGCGGCCTTGGTACCGTCACGGCCGACGACCTGGACGCTGTGGCCGGCAGCGACCGCCCGGGTGCCGAGAATTCGGGCCATGGTTCCGAGACCGATGAT
>NZ_FNJS01000032.1:0-52689 GCF_900104405.1 Arthrobacter sp. ok909
TGTGGTTCCCAACCAACAAACCCGCACCCGCGGCACGTTGCAACAGGAACAAACCACAACAACATAAACAACACCACAACTGCACCAGCACCACCGGTGCAGCAGGTTGTAACCACAGATTTCCCCGCCACACCCCCCCGGGTGCAAGGCGGTGGAGCAAGGGTTACGGCGGTCATAGCGTGGGGGAAACGCCCGGTCCCATTCCGAACCCGGAAGCTAAGACCCACAGCGCCGATGGTACTGCACCCGGGAGGGTGTGGGAGAGTAGGTCACCGCCGGAACACTATTACAGGTCGAGGACCCCCAACACACGTTGGGGGTCCTCCCGCATTTAACCGCACTCCCAGAAAGTTCTGCCCAGGCCTGGAGCCGGACCGTTGATTCCTTGTTTTTGCCACCTTGCGTTACGGTGAAACGCATGGGACTGAAGGCGAGCGGCGGCAGTTATCCGACCGGGGTCCGGCGTCGCGAAAAGATCATCGACGTGGCGACGAAGATGTTCGGTGCGGACGGCTACTACGCGACCCCCATGTCGGCCATCGCGGAAGCCGTGGGCATCAGTGAGAGCGGCCTGGCCCACCACTTCCCGAGTAAGAACGTGCTGCTTCAGGCGGTGGCCGAGCGGCGCCTCATGGAGACGGCGTCCTGGTGGGAATCCCTGCCCGGCTCGGATTCCGGGCTGGACGCCCTCGACGAAATGGTGGAAGCCACACGTCGCTTTACCGAGCAGCCGGGTCTGATTGAACTCTTTGTGCTGTCCATTTCAGAGGCGGCAGACACGCGCAGCCCCGCCCACGCCCGGCTTGCGGCGCAGTACGAGGGCGTAGTGGCATCACTGGTTGCCCGGTGGCAGAAGGCCGTCGACAAGGGCGAGATTCGCCATGACGTGGATCTGGAGCTCGTGGCCAGGGAATGCATAGCAGTCAGTGATGGACTGCAGGTTCAATGGGTCCTGTCCAACGGCAAAGTCGACATCGTCGCCGGCGTCGCCGAATTCTCCGAAAGCCTCAAGGAACGCCTCCGGGCTGTGTGATTCGTTGAGGCTGTGAAGTTGCCTAGTACGGGATTTCGAACGCCGGGGGCACTGTCTTGAGGGGTTCCTCGATGAGGACCCGGCCGAACCGGGCAGTACCACCGTTTGATCCCTCATCGCGCCACGTGACCAGATCGGTGGAATGCGAGATCGGAATTCCCGGGAGGAACCCGAAGCTCGAATTAGCCAGATAGAAGTCATCACCAACACGAACGACGCTGGGGTCCGGAGCGTGGCCGCGGAGGACGGGATTTGTGAAGCTGCTCATGTTCCTCCTTTGTCAGGCGCGGACTGTGTCAGGCGCGGACACTCAGATGAAGTGGAACGCTGAAGGTCCGCTGACCGCCTTCTGCCGCCAGAACTGTCCCGTTCGGCAATTCGACGCGGGCACGGGTTCCGGGCGGGAGCGAAACGTCGAGGACGAAGTCGCCGTCGACGATGCGCCATGCAGAGGACAGCAAGCCCTGAGGGGTCTGCAGTGATGCCTGTGCCCAGTCGAGTCCGCCGCCGGGGACAGGTGAGATCGTGACCTGACGGTAGGCTGCCTCGTCGGCAGCGGGGTGTTCGGAGAGCCGAATGCCTGCCACCTGCGTGTAGAGGAAGGACAGGACGGCGGCTTTGCTGTAGTGGTTGAGCGAACCCCGGACCTCGCCTTGGTCGATGCCGTCCCACCGCTCCCAGACCGTGGTGGCGCCGTTCGCGAGCATACCGAGCCAGGAAGGGGTGCCCCTGGAAGCCACGGCCGGCGTCGGCCGAAGCGCCCTCGAGTGCGGTCAGACAGGCTGCCGAACAGCGGCAACATGACGACGGAAATCAGCGCGCCGATCAGAATGACAGTGGAGAGGCCCAACGCCTTGCCTGTCGGATCGACCCCGAAGATCCGAATGGAGAGGCTCGCGATCGACGGCGTGAGGAACGCGAAGTAGATGGCGACAGCCGTCAGGATCAGGGTCACAGCGAAAAGCCCGGGCCGCTTCAGGGGGAACGCGGGATGCCGGGCTACGGGAGTTAAGGCAGTAGCTGCCGGCGCGTCCGCGCCAATGCTGATGGTCACGGGGACTCCTGTGTCATTGTGGTTTCAACCGGTTGCCAGACGGCGCCGACGGTCACTGGGCTCTTTCGGCAAAAACCTTAGCGAAAGTATGACATAAAAAACCGAGGAGTCACTGTTTTTTCTATTGAGGTGATGGACCCGGCGACCCGGGACGGAACTGCGCGGCCGGCTGCTGTGAGTCCTGCCACCGCGGGGCCCTATTGGTGTGATGCCGTTAGTCCGTGACGGGTTGCTCGCCTAGAATTGGGGGAGATGTACGGACTTCGAAGCGCTTGATTTCGGGTTGCGTAGGAAACGAAACACGGAACAGAGCGGCTGCGATTGCGCCAGTGGTCAGCTCGCAACAGGAGGATTCCAGCATGGCTGAGCACAACGACGGAAACCGCGGCGGCAAAGCCCGCGACAACACTGGCGGGGCCCCCTACCGCGGCACGAGCAACTCGGGCGGCGATCCTCGCGGCTTCCGCGCCAGGGATGACCGTAAGCCGTATGGCGATCGTGCCCCGCGTGAGGGTGGAGAGCAGCGCAGCTATGGCGGCGGCGACCGCAAGCCCTACGCCGGCGGCGACCGGAAGCCGTATGGCGATCGTGCCCCGCGTGAAGGCGGAACGGGCCGCAGCTATGGCGGCGGCGACCGGAAGCCGTATGGTGATCGTGCTCCGCGTGAGGGTGGCGAGCAGCGCAGCTACGGCGGCGGTGACCGCAAGCCGTACGGCGGCGGTGACCGTAAGCCTTATGCCGCCGGCGGTGACCGCAAGCCGTATGGTGATCGTGCTCCGCGTGAGGGTGGCGAGCAGCGCAGCTATGGCGGCGGTGACCGTAAGCCTTATGCCGGCGGCGGCGACCGCAAGCCCTATGGCGATCGTGCTCCCCGTGAAGGCGGAGCGGGTCGCAGCTTCAGCGGCGGCGACCGTAAGCCTTATGCCGGCGGGGATCGTAAGCCGTATGGTGATCGTGCTCCGCGTGAGGGTGGCGAGCAGCGCAGCTATGGCGGCGGTGACCGTAAGCCGTATGCTGGCGGCGACCGCAAGCCGTATGGTGACCGTGCTCCGCGTGAAGGCGGAGCGGGTCGCAGCTTCGGCGGCGGCGATCGTGACCGCAAGCCGTATTCCGGTGGCGACAACCGCAAGCCCTTCGGTAACCGTGAAGACCGTCCGGCACGGAGTTTCGACCGCGGCGACTCGGGTCCGCGCCAGTACGGCCGTGACCGCCCCGAGGACCGTCCCGTGCGCGTGCCGAACGCCGCCGATCTCCGCAGCGCCAACCGTCCCGACCGTGAGCGATCACCGCAGATCGACGAGGACGTCACGGGCAAGGAACTTGACCGCGCCACGCAGCACCAGATCAAGACCCTCGAAGGTACCAGCGCAGAATGGGTGGCCCGCCACCTGGTCATGGCGGGACGGCTCCTGGACGAGGAGCCGGAACTTGCCTTCCAGCACGCCCTCGCAGCCAGCCGCCGTGGCGGCCGCCTTGCGTCCGTCCGCGAAGCTGTCGGCCTGACCGCCTATGCCGCCGGGCACTACGGTGAAGCCCTGCGGGAATTCCGCACCTACCGGCGAATCAGCGGCTCCAACATGCACCTGCCGGTCATGGCCGACTGCGAGCGGGGCCTTGGCCGCCCGGACCGTGCCCTGGATATGGCCCGGTCCGAAGAAGCCAAGGATCTCGACGCCCCGGGCAAGGTGGAACTGGCTATCGTCGCCGCCGGTGCCCGCACCGACCTCGGACAGCTCGATGCCGCGGTATCCGAGCTGGAGATCGCGCAGCTGGACATCAACCGTGCCTTTTCTTACAGCCCTCGTCTGTTCCGTGCATACGCCGAAGCCCTGACGGCCGCCGGCCGCGCGGCCGAGGCCGCCAAGTGGCAGCGGCAGGCCGTCGTGGCCGAAAATGCACTGGGCCTCGGGGCGGAAGAGGAACCCGACATCATCGACCTCGGCTGGGACGAGGAAGAAGAAGCGCGTGAGGAAGAGCGCCAGCGCCGGCTCCGCGTCCAGGAAGCCCAGGAAGTCGCAGCCGCGCACGCCGGGGCCGACGAGCGCGCACCCCGGGCCGCCGGCGCCGCTGTTGCCGCCGAAGCCACGGGCGCCGCTGTGGCGGAGACCGCCCTGAACCCGATCGACGAAGGCTCCGACGACGCCGAAGCCGGCTACTTCGAGTCCGACGACGCCGAGTCGGACCAGGATTCCCTCGAAGCCGACGTCCTCGATGACTCCGACGACGAAACCGACGAAGAGTCGGACGCCAACACGGATCAGGAAGTCGTCGAAGACACCGAGACGGCCCAGCGCGAGCGGGTGGAGGACTAGTCGCATGACCGGACCCGCACTGATCTCCACCTTCGATGCCCTCCTTTCCGACCTGGACGGTGTGGTCTATGCAGGACCCCACGCCATTCCCGGGGCGGTGGAGTCGCTGCGCCGGCTGGCCGGTGTAGGCGTCGGACTCGGCTACGTCACCAACAACGCGTCCCGCTCTCCCGCGCAGGTGGCGCAGCACCTGCGCGAGCTCGGCGCTCCCGCCGAGGACCACCAGGTGGTGAGCTCCTCACAAGCGGCGGCAGCCCTGCTGGCATCGCTGCTGCCGGCCGGAGCGCGCGTGCTCATCACGGGCAGCGCCGCACTGGCCCACGAGATCGAGCTGGTGGGCCTGGTTCCCGTCCGCGGCGCGGCGGAAAACCCCGTCGCCGTCGTCCAGGGCTTTAGCCCGGACCTCGGGTGGAAGGATCTTGCCGAGGCGTCGTACGTCGTCGCCGGCGGTGCACTGTGGGTGGCGACCAACACCGACATGTCCATTCCCCAGGCGCGCGGAATCGCGCCGGGTAACGGGACCCTCGTGGCGGCCGTGGCCGCCGCAACCGGCCAGGCCCCGATCGTGGCCGGCAAACCCGAGGCGCCGTTGTTCCACACCGCCGCCAAGCGGCTGGCCGCCGACCGGCCGCTCGTCGTCGGCGACCGCCTGGATACCGACATCCTGGGCGGCAATAACGCCGGTTTCGCCACCGTGGCTGTCCTGACCGGCGTGGACACCAAGGAATCGATCCTCGCCGCACGGTCCAGGGAGCGCCCCGATTTCCTCATCAATGACCTGACCGGCCTGTACGCTCCGTACCCTGCTGTGGAGCACGACGCCGGGCGGTTCCGCAGCGGCACCGCCTCGGCGATCGTCCGTGGCCAGTCCGTCCACATCACCGGCGACCCCGCCGATCTCGATTCATGGCGTGCCGCCTGTTCGGCCTGGTGGGCTGCGCACCCCGAGACGACCAGCGCGCTGGCTCCGGTCCTCGAGTGGCTCGATCACTAGACTGGACCCATGACCGAGCAGAACCAGCAGCCACACCCGGCGCCAAACGTGGAGCCTGACCAGACGCCGCATGACGCGCCGGACCGCGACTCCGGGTCCGGAGCGGCACGTGACGCCGCTGGGGAAGCGCCGGCACTCGCGGCCGACATCGACTGGCCCGCGCTGCCGTCCCACCAAACACAAGGGCGGCAGGCGCAGGTCCAGGACCCGGCTGTCAGTGCCGTGCTGGACCGGCTCGCCGCTGTGCGGCTGACGCCGGTCTTCGAGCACGGCGAGGCCTATGCTGGCATGCACGATGCCCTGCTGGAGGCCCTGAACGAAGACGTGGCTTCGGACGCCGGCATAGCGCGCCGCATTCATGGCGCGGGGGACGGGGGATCGTGAGCCGACTGGACCAGGCCCTCGTCAGCCGCGGGCTGGCGAGGTCCCGCACCCACGCCGCCCGCCTGATTTCCGAGGGCAAGGTGAGCTCCGGCGGCGAAGTCCTCGCCAAGGCCTCCCTGCAGATTCCGGAGGACACCGCGCTGGCTGTTGCTGCCTCCGCCGAGGACGGCTACGTCAGCCGTGCAGGGCACAAACTGGCCGGCGCCCTGGACGCCTTTCCCGCCGTCGACGTCGCGGGCAAACGGTGCCTTGACGCCGGCGCGTCCACCGGCGGGTTCACGGATGTGCTGCTCCGGCGCGGAGCCGGCCACGTGGTCGCAGTCGACGTCGGGCACGACCAACTGGTCCCGGAAATCCGGCACGACGCCCGGGTCTCCGTCCATGAAGGCCTCAACGTGCGCTACATGACGCCCGCGGAGATCGGCGGACCCGCTGCCTTGACCGTGGCGGACCTGTCCTTCATCTCGCTGACCCTCGTAGTGGCGCCGCTGGCAGCCTGCACCGAACCCGGCGGCGACCTCGTCCTCATGGTCAAGCCGCAATTCGAAATCGGCAAGGATCGCCTGGGCAGGACCGGTGTGGTCACCTCGGAGCGGGAGCGCCGGCTCGCCGTCGGCAAGGTGGCCGCCGCAGCGGTGGATGCGGGCTTGGACCTCAAAGGCCTCGCCCAAAGCCCGCTACCGGGCCAGGACGGCAATGTCGAGTACTTCCTGTGGATAAAACGCGCGATGTCGGAAGTCCCGCCTAAGATCGAGGAGCGGGACGCAGCCGTTGCTGCGTTGCTCGGAACAATCTGGCCGAACCACTAGTACCACCAGAAGGCGGAACCCGATGAGCAGGCGTGTCCTCATCCTTGCCCACACAGGGCGCGAGGAGTCCCTCAAGGCTGCCTGGGAGGCGTGCGCCCAGCTGCATGGCTCCGGCCTGATCCCCGTGATGCAGAAGACCGAACTCGGGGACATGGTCCGCTTCTTCGGCCGGCTCGACCACCCCGTCGAGGTCCTCCACGACCACGTGAAGCTGCCCGACGTCGAACTCGTCATGGTGCTGGGCGGGGACGGCACCATCCTCCGGGCCGCCGAGCTCGTCCGGGAAGTCGACGTCCCGCTGCTCGGCGTGAACCTCGGCCACGTGGGTTTCCTGGCCGAAAGCGAGCGGGCCGACCTCGCCCAGACCGTCGAATGGATCGCGAGCCGTGAATATACGGTGGAAGAGCGGATGACGATCGACGTCCAGGTCTGGGTCCGCGGCCAGAAGATCTGGCACACCTGGGCCCTCAACGAGGCGGCGATCGAAAAGGGCAACCGGGAACGGATGCTCGAGGTGGTCACGGAGGTCGACGAACGCCCCCTGACCTCTTTCGGCTGCGACGGCGTCGTCCTGGCCACTCCCACCGGCTCCACGGCGTACGCGTTTTCCGCCGGCGGCCCCGTGGTGTGGCCCGAAGTCGAGGCCTTGCTGATCGTGCCCATCAGCGCCCATGCCCTCTTCGCCAAACCGCTTGTGGTCTCGCCCCGGTCCAGGCTCGCCGTCGAGATCCTGAACCGGACCGACGCCCAGGGCGTGCTGTGGTGCGACGGCCGCCGCTCCGTGGACCTGCCGCCCGGCGCGCGCGTCGAAGTGACCCGCTCCGCCACACCGGTGAGGCTGGCCAGGACGCACCAGACCCCCTTCTCCGGCAGGCTGGTCCGCAAATTCGAGCTGCCAATCCAGGGCTGGCGGGGCCCCATGCCGCAGGCGGGGGCCATCCACACCGGACCCGTCCCGATTATCCGCACACCCCGTCCCATGCCGCCGCTGCCCTCGCCGCGCCACGCAGGGCACGGCGACGCACCCGATCCATCGACTGCGAAGTGAACCATGCTTGAAGAACTGAGAATCCGCGACCTCGGCGTCATCACCGACGCCATCCTGCCGCTGGGCCCGGGCCTCAGCGTGGTGACCGGTGAAACCGGCGCCGGCAAGACCATGGTGGTCACCGCCGTCGGCCTGCTCCTCGGTGCCAGATCGGACGCCGGCGCCGTCCGCAGCGGCGCGAAGAGCGCCTCCGCGGAGGCCGTGCTGAAGCTCGACGCCGGACACGCCGCCATCGCGCGGTCCCGCGAGGCGGGAGCGGAGATCGAGGAGTTCGACGGCCGCGCGGAGCTGCTGCTGGCCCGCAGCGTCGGGGCCGACGGCCGCAGCCGCGCGTACGTGGGCGGACGCGCCGCGCCGGTCGGCGTGCTCGCCGAAATCGGCGAAACCCTTGTGGTCGTGCACGGGCAATCGGACCAGATCCGGCTCAAGAGCGCGGTGGCGCAACGCGGCGCTTTGGACAAGTTCGCCGGTGACGGCCTCGCCAAAACACTGGCTGCCTATCAGGAGCTCTACGCCCACTGGCATGCCAGCCAGGGCGAACTGGATGCCTTGCGCAGTGCCGCCCGGGAGCGCCTCCGCGAGGCCGAGTCGCTGCAGGCTGCCCTCGCCGAGATTGACGGCGTCGACCCGCAGCCGGGGGAGGACGAGGCCCTGAAGGCCGAGGCCGTGAAGCTGGCCAACGTCGAGGAACTGCGGATTGCGGCCAGCACCGCCCACCAGGCGCTCATCGCCGAGGACTTCGGCGAAGATGCCGACGCCACCACCTTGGTGGATGCCGCCAAGCGCACCCTGGAGCACGTCGCCGAACACGACGGGGAGCTGGGCTCGGCCGCGGTACGCCTGGCAGAGGTCGGTTTCCTGCTCAACGACATCGCCACCGAGCTGGCCAGCTACCAGGCCGCCCTTGACACCGAGGGGCCGGAGCGGCTCGCCGAGATCGAGGACCGCCGGGCGGTGCTGGCTAAGCTGGTTCGGAAGTACGCGCCGAGCATCGACGAGGTGCTGGTCTGGGCCGAGCAAGCCCGCGCCCGGTACGACGAACTGCAGGACGACTCCACCCGGATCGAGGCGCTGGACGCCGAAGTCACCCGCGCCGAAGCCGGACTCCGCAAGCAGGCCGCCGCGATCAGCAAGGCGCGCACCAAGGCCGCGAAGGACCTCTCTGCCCGGGTCAGCGCGGAGCTGACGGCCCTGGCCATGGCCGACGCCACCCTGGTCATTAATGTGGAACCAACGGAGCAGCTGGGACCCTTCGGCGCCGACGAGATCTCCTTCCTGCTCCAGCCGCACTCCGGGGCACCGGCCCGGCCGCTGGGCAAGGGGGCCTCGGGCGGTGAACTCTCCCGCGTCATGCTCGCCATCGAGGTGGTGCTGGCCGCCGTCGATCCCGTCCCGACGTTCGTCTTTGACGAGGTCGACGCCGGCGTGGGCGGCCGCGCCGCCGTCGAGATAGGGCGCCGGCTGGCGATGCTGGCCCGGCATGTCCAGGTCCTGGTGGTGACCCACCTGCCGCAGGTGGCCGCCTTCGCGAACCAGCACATCCGGGTCACGAAGACCTCCGTCCGGGGCGCTGACGGCGCCACCGCCACCGGCTTCACCTCGAGCGACGTGCAGCTGCTGGACGAGGGCGAACGCGTCCGCGAGCTGGCCCGCATGCTCGCCGGCCAGGAGGACTCGGAATCGGCCCAGGCCCACGCCCAGGAGCTGCTGGACGACGCCAAGCTCCTCCCGCAGATCTGAGGGGCCCGCCACTACCGCAGCAACGACCGCCGCTAGGACAACAATCACATCGGGATCCCGCCAAAGAACCCGTGGAAGGCCGAATTGATGATAAGCTCAAACCCCGTGGTGCAGCGATCAAACTCTCGTGTAAATTCCCGGTTTCCGGGCTCGTCCAAGACGACCAAACACATCTTCGTCACCGGTGGTGTAGCGTCCTCGCTCGGTAAGGGACTGACGGCTTCGAGCCTCGGCCACCTCCTGCGGGCTCGCGGTCTGTCTGTAACAATGCAAAAGCTCGATCCCTATCTGAACGTGGATCCGGGCACGATGAACCCCTTCCAGCACGGCGAAGTCTTCGTCACTGACGACGGCGCCGAAACGGACCTGGACATCGGCCACTACGAGCGTTTCCTCGATGAAAATCTCGAAGGCTCGGCCAACGTCACAACCGGCCAGGTCTACTCGACCGTCATCGCCAAGGAACGCCGCGGCGAATACCTCGGCGACACCGTCCAGGTCATTCCGCACATCACCGATGAGATCAAGCGGCGCATGCGGCTGCCGGCCGAGGGCAAAAACGCCCCGGACGTCATCATCACCGAAATCGGCGGAACCGTGGGCGACATCGAGTCCCAGCCGTTCCTCGAATCCGCCCGCCAGGTCCGCCAGGACATCGGGCGCAACAACGTGTTCTTCCTCCACGTATCGCTCGTGCCGTACATCGGGCCGTCCCAGGAGCTCAAGACCAAGCCGACGCAGCACTCCGTTGCCGCGCTGCGCTCCATCGGCATCCAGCCCGAGGCAATCGTGATCCGTTCGGACCGCGAGGTCCCGCAGCCGATGCGCGAGAAGATCGGCCGCATGTGCGACGTCGACATCGACGCCGTGATCGGCTGCCCGGACGCGCCCAGCATCTACGACATCCCCAAGACCCTGCACTCCCAGGGCCTGGACTCCTACATCGTCCGTGCCCTGGACCTGCCGTTCAAGGATGTGGACTGGACCAGCTGGGACAAGCTGCTCGACGCCGTCCATAACCCCAAGCACGAGGTTGAGATCGCGCTCGTCGGCAAGTACATCGACCTGCCGGACGCCTACCTGTCCGTCACGGAGGCCCTGCGCGCCGGCGGCTTCGCCAACGACACCAAGGTCAAGATCCGCTGGGTCCCCTCGGACGAATGCGAAACCCGTGAGGGCGCCGTGCAGTCCCTCGCCGGCGTCGACGCCATCTGCGTGCCGGGCGGCTTCGGCATCCGCGGCCTCGAAGGCAAGCTGGGCGCCCTGAAGTATGCCCGCGAAACCAAGCTCCCGGTCCTGGGCCTGTGCCTGGGTCTGCAGTGCATGGTGATCGAGTACGCCCGCAACGTGGTCGGCCTCGAAGGCGCATCCTCCTCCGAGTTCGAGCCGGACTCCAAGTACCCGGTCATCGCCACGATGGAAGAGCAGCTGGACATCGTTGACGGCAAGGGCGACCTCGGCGGCACCATGCGCCTGGGCCTCTACGAAGCCAAGCTCGATGAAGGCTCCGTTGTTGCCGAAACCTACGGCGCCACCAAGGTCAGCGAACGGCACCGGCACCGTTACGAGGTCAACAACAAGTACCGGGACCAGATTGCCGCCAAGGGGCTCTCCTTCTCCGGTACGTCGCCCGACGGCAAGCTGGTCGAGTTCGTGGAACTTCCCCGCGACGTCCACCCGTACTACGTGGCCACGCAGGCACACCCCGAGCTCAGCTCGCGGCCCACGCGCCCGCACCCGCTCTTCGCGGGCCTGGTCAAGGCCGCCCTGGATCACCAGCACGCCGCCGACGCTGTATCGACGGCCGGCACCAGCGCCACGGCAGAAGCCCTGGCTACTGCCCCGGGTGTTGCCCCGAAGCCCTCGTCGGCAGCAGTGTCCAAGTAATTTCCAACTGAATCAAAGGACGGCGCGATGCCCGGTATGTCTGAGACCCCCAATGCTGCACGGCAGGTTTCGGATGAACCGAGCCCGCGCCGTCTTTTGTCTTCCCACAAGGTGTATGAAGGCAGGATCTGGGACGTCGTCAGTGACAGCTTCCAGCTCAACGACGACGGCGACACCCTGGTGCGGGATTACATCGACCATCCCGGTGCCGTAGCCGTTCTCCCGATGAACGACGCCGGCGACGTCCTGCTGCTCCGGCAGTACCGGCACCCCGTCGGCATGGATCTCTGGGAGATCCCCGCAGGGCTGCTCGACGTCGAAGGCGAGGACTTCGTCGTCGGCGCCGCCCGCGAGCTCGCCGAGGAGGCGGACCTGGTGGCGGACCGCTGGAACGTGCTGGCCGACTTCTTCAACTCCCCGGGGTCCTCCAGCGAGGCCATCCGCATTTACCTGGCCCGCGGCCTGAGGGAGGTGCCGGGACACGAGCGGCACGTCCGCACCGAGGAGGAAGCCGAAATCGAACTGCACTGGACGCCGCTGGAGGAGGCCGTGCAGGCAGTGCTGGACGGCCGCCTCCACAACCCGTCCGCCGTCGTCGGCGTCCTTGCCGCCGCCGCCGCCCGCGCCGACAACTTCGTAAGCCTCCGCCCGGCCGACGCGCCCTGGCCGGCCCATCCCAGCCAGCGCCGATGACCGACGCGCTGATCGCCCGCCCGCAGACGCTGGAACCGCCCGCCCCGGCGCCGACGGTTCGTCCGCGGACGGAGATTGACCGCGCCATCACTGACTACCTGCAGCACATGGGGGTGGAACGCGGACTGGCGGCGAACACCCTGGCCGCGTACCGGCGGGACCTTGCCCGGTACGCGAGCTACCTCGCCCGTTCGGGCCGCCAGCGCCCGGCGGACGTCACCCGGCATGATGTCACCGGCTTCGTCCAGGCCTTGTCCGACGGGTCCGACGGCGGATCCTCCCTCGGCGTCCGGTCCGCGGCACGCACCGTCGTGGCAGTGCGCGGTCTCCACAAGTTCTGGGCGCTGGAAGGCATCACGCCCACCGACCCGGCCAGCGACGTCCACCCGCCGATGCCCGGCAAGCGTCTGCCCAAGGCGATCAGCGTCGGGGAGGTCACGAGGATCCTCGAGTCCGTCGGCACGGATACGGCCACCGGACTGCGTGACCGTGCCCTGCTCGAGTTCCTCTATTCCACCGGCGCCCGCATCAGCGAGGCCGTGGGCCTCGACGTCGACGACATCTCCCTGCACGCCTCGTCCCTGCACACCTCGCGCGGGGCCGGTGACAGCGAGGGGCCCGCGATCGTCAGGCTCTTCGGCAAGGGGTCCAAGGAACGCCTCGTCCCCCTGGGATCGTTCGGGGCACGGGCCCTCGATGCCTACCTGGTCCGCGGCCGGCCCCTGCTGGCCGCCAAGGGCAAGGGCACCCCGGCGCTGTTCCTGAACGCCCGCGGCGGCAGGATCAGCCGGCAAAGCGCCTGGACCATCCTGAAGTCGGCCGCGGAAAGGGCCAACATCACCAAGGACGTGTCACCACACACCCTGCGGCACTCCTTCGCCACCCACCTGCTGGAGGGCGGTGCCGACGTCCGCGTGGTCCAGGAACTGCTGGGGCACGCCTCGGTGACCACCACACAGGTCTACACTCAGGTGACGGCTGATACGCTGCGGGAGATCTACGCCGCTGCGCACCCGCGCGCCCTGGGCTAGGACGGCCACCCGGACCAACCGCGGCGGGGCGCCCCCAGCCACCGTGGCCGGGCGCTAATGTTGATCCATGAATTCGACAGCTGTCACTCTGTGCTTCCTGCTACGCGACGAAGCCGCCGGGACGCACGTCCTGCTCGGGACCAAGAAGACCGGGTTCGGCGTCGGAAAAATAGTGGGTCTCGGCGGCCATGTGGAACCGGGGGAGTCCGACGGGGAGGCTGCCTGCCGCGAAGTTTTCGAGGAGGCCGGAATCGTGGTCAGGGAGCACGATCTCCGCGTCGCCGGACTGATCGAGTTCGTCTTTCCCGCCCGGCCGGAATGGAACATGTCCACGAGCCTCTTCACCGCGCGCCGCTGGACCGGCGACCCGGTCGAAAGCCAGGAAATCATCCCGGAATGGTTCCCGGTCACGTCCCTGCCGTTGGCGCGCATGTGGCAGGATGCCGAACACTGGCTGCCGCTGGCATTGGGGGAGCGCGCTGTGGACGCCGTCATCATCCTGAACGATGACAACGAGACCGTGGCCTCGGCGGAATATTCTTTGCGGGGCGTGTAACCCCGGCCCGGAAGCCGGAAACTATACAGTTATCCAGCAGTTCGGACATTTGATTTTGGGGGATGCGTGCTTTCGGAGCGCGAGCTGGCGTTTATCGCCATTCATAAAGACAACTATCCGCAGGTCTACAGATTTGTCCGGCGGCGGGTGGAGCCGGCAGAGCTGGCGGAGGAACTCGCCGCCGATGTCTTCCGGGTGGTGTGGCAAAAATGGGACGACGCGCCCCGGACGGATATCGCGTGGCTCCTGACGGTCGCCCGCAACCTGATCGGGAACGCGTACCGGAGCCGGGACCGGCAGGAGGCGCTCCAGGACAAGCTGCGCTCCGCGGCGGTGGTCCGGTTCGGCGGCGACTCGGACAACGTGGCGGTCCAGGACGCCCTGGCCGCCCTTCGGGAGAAGGACCGGGACATCCTCCAGCTCGCGTACTGGGATGAATTGAGTATCGCGGAAATTGCCGGTGTGCTGCACTGCAGCGAGTCCGCCGCCAAGGTCCGGCTGCACCGGGCACGCGCCGCCTTTCGCAGGCACATGCCCGCAGGCGCTGAAACGATGACACAGAAGATGGGTGCCTGAGATGGATCCGATCAAGAACATGATTTCCGCGACGGACCCCATGCACGGCGATCCGGCCGTTCCCGACGGCGAGGCAACCCTGCGCAGGATACTCACCGAGCCCGCGGAGTTTAGCGACAGCCTGCCGCACAATGTCTTTTCCCTCGCGGACCGGAAGCGCAGGCGGGCCCGGCTGGCCGGCGTGCTGACACTGGCGGCGGCGGCCGTCACGGCAGGCGTCCTCGTGGCGACCAACCTGGGTTCCCTCACCACCGCCCCCGTACCGGCGGGCACCGTCACTCCGACGGCGACCGCTTCTCCGATGGCCTCAGCGACAGCATCGGCTGGCGTGTCGCCGTCGGCGACCCCGACGCCGACGTCAGCGGCAAGCGTGCCGGCCGCCACCGGACCCGTAGCCTGCACGAAGGACAGCGTGGTCGGCGTTCAGAGCTGGTTCGCTGACCAATTGCCTGCCGCACAGGTTGCGGGCTGTGCGGGAGACTGGATGGCCTTGAGCATGACGGCCTCAGGCGGCCAGACGGACACCGGCAGTTGGTTCTGGATGGCCAAGCTGACTGACCGCAAGTACATCATCGACGCTGACCAGCCGTGGGCGAACATGCCCGGCTGGGATCAGGCGGCAGCGAACAATGAGCGGCTGACGGCGGAACAGTACATGGACGGGCAATTCGCATCCAAGGGAATTCCCGTGGAGCTCCGGACGGCTCTGGTCGGGGCCCCGGAACCGGGCAGCCTGGCCGCTCGAGGGATCAAAACCTACCAGTACTGGTCCACGGGCTATAAATTGGCCTTCAACTACCCGGCTGCCTGGCAACTCGCCGGTACCGCGGCGAGCAACGCCCTCTCCAATGGTGAAGGAACTTCTCTCACGGATTCCGCCGGCAAGGAAGTGGCACGGCTGGCCTTCGGCGATACCAATGACTGGACCACCAGCGGGTGTCTCAACAACGCACCCTACAAGGTCCTCGACAGCCAGCCGATGGCAGGACTCCCGGTCGACCCGGAAGCGCCGGCACAGGGAGCCCCGAGGTTCGCTTACGTCGCCATGACCTCAGCAGCAAATGACGGAGGTCCCGTCCAAGCGGGGATAGGGATCACGAACCGCATCGCCGGGCAGGACGGGATCGGCTGCGTCCTTGATTTCGCGGTACAAGGCCCGGATTCTTTGAAGTTCTACAGCTTCGCGGATCGTCGTCCCCTCGGCGGAGCCACGTGGGGCCTCTACAAGTTCCAGACCATGGACGAGGCCCTGGCCTTCACCCGCACCCAGGCCTACAAGGACCTCAAGACGGTCATCACCTCGCTGACCGTCACCAAGGTCAGCTAGGACCAGCAGCCACGACGTCTAACGGGTGGACAAAGCAAGCCGATCCGTGTGGCAAGCACCGCACCGGGCCGGCCGGCAGCCTGCGGGGTGGAACCCGGCCGGGCAGCAAGTGCCCGGCCGCACCCGACAAGAACCAGTTTCAACAACGCCAAGAACCAACAGCACGATGGGGGACGTACATGAATTCGACCAAGGACAACATCACAACAGAGGCTGCCGTCGGCGGAGCGGAAACCGCACAGCATTCCGCCGCGAAGCCTGCCCGCCGCCTCCTATGGCCCCGGGTGGCAGCGGGGCTGGCTCTTTCCACGGCCATGATGGTAAGCACCACAGCCTGCGGCCCGGCCGGTGCAGGATCGCCGGCTGCCGGGCAGGCAGCCACAGCGGCATCCCCGGCCACACTGACACCGACGGCGACGGCGACGGCGACGGTGACGGCGACTGCCACGGAGACGGAGCGCCCGTCGTCGTCAGCGTCAGCCGCCGTGACCTCTGCCGCGCCGGCGCCGGAACCGGAAGAGTGGCGGACCTACACGAGCGCCGGTGGAAAAGTCAGCTTCGACTACCCGGCCCAGTGGACTGTCGCGCCGACGCCGGGCACCGGCGGGGCACCGAACGTGGATGTCGACGTCGCGGACGCCACGGGCATGGTCGTGGCGTCACTGCACTTCGGGGCCGGCGCCGGGCTCGGCGGCGCGTGCCAGAATCCTGTCCCGTACAGCGTCCTGGATTCGATGGAACTGGCGCTGCCTTACAACGCGTCCGCCGCCGACACCATCACCCCGCGGTTTGCTATCCGGGCCCTGCAGGAGCCTGGCCGCGTGACGGCCTCGTACGGCATCACAGACAGGGTGGCCGGGAAGGACGGCACGTCCTGCATGTTCTACAACGTGGTCACCGGGCCGGCCGAATCGCCGTTCTACTATTTCACCGACGCCGTCCAAGTTAACTCCGGCGGGACCGAACAGAACGGCAACCGAAAGGGCGCCAAGATCTTCCCCTCGCTGGAAGCGGCGAAGGCTTACATGCAGACGCCCGAGTACGTGAACGCAAAGCGCATGATTACCTCCCTGAAAATCAACGTAGGCTAACGCAACAGGCAAATCGCCGAGGCACAACGCCGCGGGCCGGCCACCTGAAGGGTGACCGGCCCGCCGTCGTGCGTTGTTCGAAAGTTACGGCAGGTGCCGTTCCTCGACGCCGTTGTACTCGCTCAGGGGCCGGATCAGGGAGTTCGATTCCAGCTGCTCCATGATGTGCGCCGTCCAGCCCGTGATGCGGCTGGCGACGAACAGGGGAGTGAAGGTGGGGGTATCGAAGCCCATGAGGTGGTACGTCGGGCCGGCCGGGTAGTCCAGGTTCGGCTTGATCGCCTTGGCCTCGTCCATCGCCGTTTCCAGGCCGTTGTAGAGACCCAACAGCTCCGGGCGGCCGTAGTGCGCGATCATCTTGTCCAGCGCCGCCTTCATGGTGGGCACCCGCGAGTCGCCGTGCTTGTAGACGCGGTGGCCGAAGCCCATGACCTTGCGCTTGTGGGCCAGGGCGTCTTCCATCCATGCCTTGGCCCGCGCGTGGGCCTCGTCCAGCGACTCCTCCTGCCGGATACCGATCTCGTCGAAGGTGTGCATGACGGCCTCGTTGGCGCCGCCGTGCAGCGGGCCCTTGAGCGCGCCGATCGCCCCGGTCACGGCCGAGTGCAGGTCCGAGAGCGTTGAGGTGATCACGCGGGCCGTGAAGGTCGAGGCGTTGAACGAGTGCTCGGCGTAGAGGATCATCGAGACGTTGAAGGCGTCCACGACTTCCTGGACCGGTTCCTCGCCGAAGGCCATCCACAGGAAGTTCGCCGAGTAGCCCAGATCGTCGCGGGGCGCCACGACGTCCTGACCGTGCCGGCGGCGCTGGTCGTAGGCCACGATCGCCGGCATCGCCGCGAAGAGGTCGATCGCCTTGGCCATGTTGGCCTCGCGCGAGGAGTCCTCCGCGAGCGGGTGCCGTGCGCCCATGACGGAGGCTGCCGTGCGGCAGACGTCCATCGGGTGCGAGGTGGTGGGCAACGCGTCCACCACCTGTTTGACCACGGGATCGATGGGGCGTCCGGCGCGTTCCCGCGCGGTGAACTCGGCCAGCTGCTCCGCGGTGGGCAGTTCGCCGTTCCAAAGCAGGTAGGCGACTTCCTCGAAGCTGCACTTGGCTGCCAGTTCCTGGACGGGATAGCCGCGGTAGAGCAGCGAGTTGGTGTCCGGGTTGACCTTTGAGATCGCGGTGTAGTCCACCACGACGCCGGCGAGGCCCTTCTTTATGTCCTGTTCAGCCATGCTGAAACTCCTTTGTTCCTAACGCCTGTATACCGGCGCGTGCCGGCGGTTCCATGCGGGGCTTACTGACCTGGGATATGGAAATTAAAGACTCCGGTATCGAAACGGTTGTAAGCCTCATAATCAACGAGATCGTACAAACGCGCACGGGTCAGCATGCTCCCAACCTGTGCCTCTTGGGTTCCGTCGGCCTTAATCGATTCCAGAGTACGCTCCGCAGCCCCCATGGCACTACGGAGAAGGGTGACCGGATAGATCACCATGTTGACTCCGACCCCGGCGAGCTCGTCCACTGTGAACAGTGCGCTCTGGCCGAATTCGGTCATGTTGGCCAGGATGGGGACGTCGACGGCGTCGCGGATCGCCTGGAATTCGCTCAGGTCCTTCATGGCCTCCGGGAAGATCGCGTCGGCCCCTGCCTCGACCAGGGCCTTGGCCCGGTCCTGGGCGGCCTGGAGACCGTCGGTGGCGCGGATGTCGGTCCGGGCCATGATCAGGAAGTTCGGGTCGCGGCGCGCGTCGGCCGCGGCGCGGATCCGCTTGGTGGCGGTCTCGAGGTCCACCACATTCTTGCCGTCGAGGTGGCCGCAGCGCTTCGGGTTGAACTGGTCCTCGATGTGGCAGCCGGCCAGGCCGGCATTCTCGAGTTCCTGGACGGACCGTGCCACGTTCATCGGCTCGCCGAAGCCCGTGTCGGCGTCCACGATGGACGGCAGGTCTGTCATCCGGGCGATCTGCCCGGCCCGGGTGGCGACTTCGGTGAGCGTGGTCAGCCCGATGTCCGGCAGGCCGAGGTCGTTGGCCAGGACGGCGCCGGAAATGTAGACGCCGGCGAAGCCCTTTTCCTCGATCAGCCGGGCCGAGAGCGGGTTGAATGCGCCCGGGAATTGCTGGATGGTGCCGGAGGCCAGGAGCTCCCGGAACCGGATCCGCTTCTGCTCCGGTGTGGTCTTCGAGTACAGCATTAGAAGAGTCCCTTCGGGGCGGCGGCGAGGTCGATCACGCCGTCGGCCGCCTGGATGTTCAGCTGGTCCAGCTCACCGGCGGCGAGCTCGGGAAGCCGCGCGGCGGCGGCGAGGAAGCGCTCGATCTCCTCGTCGGCCACGAGACCGGCGGCGAGGGTGCGGAACTTGTTGACGTACTGCTCCCGCGCGAACGGCCGGGCCCCCAGCGGGTGCGCGTCGGCGACGGCGATCGACTCCGTGATGACGGTGCCGTCCTTGAGCGTGATGACCACGGTGCCGCCGAACGCCTTCTCGGCGATGTCCAGGGAGTGGTAGCGGCGGGTCCATTCAGGGTCCTCGACGGTGGTGACCTTGTGCCACAGCTCCACGGTGTCCGGGCGGGCAGCGCGTTCCGGGGCGTAGGAATCGACGTGGTGCCACGCGCCGTCCTGCAGGGCGACGGTGAAGATGTACGGGATGGAGTGGTCCAGGGTTTCGCGGCTGGCCGTGGGGCTGTACTTCTGGGGGTCGTTGGCGCCGGAGCCGATCACGTAGTGCGTGTGGTGGCTGGTCTTGATCAGCACGGAGTCGACGTTGGCCGGGTCCGTGACCTCGGGGTGTTCACCGTGCAGCTTGCGCGCCAGGTCGATCCAGGCCTGCGCCTGGTACTCGGCCGAGTGCTCCTTGGTGTAGGTGTCCAGGATGGCGCGCTTGGCCTCGCCGGCCTCGGGCAGAGGCACCATGTAGGAGGCGTCCGGGCCGTCGAGCATCCAGGCGATCACGCCGTCTTCGCCCTCGTAGATCGGCACGGGGGAGGTCTGGCCGCGCATCGCACGGTCCGCGGATTCGACGGCCATCTTGCCGGCGAACGCGGGGGCGTGCGCCTTCCAGGTGGAGATTTCGCCCTTGCGGGACTGCCGGGTGGCGGTGGTGGTGTGCAGGGCCTGGCCGACGGACTGGAAGATGGTCTCGACGTCGAGACCCAGCAGGGTGCCGATGCCGGCCGCCGCGGAGGGGCCGAGGTGGGCCACGTGGTCGATCTTGTGCTTGTGCAGGCAGATGGCCTTGACCAGGTTGACCTGGATTTCGTAGCCGGTGGCGATTCCGCGGATCAAGTCATGTCCGCTGGAGCCGACGTGCTGGGCGACGGCGAGGATCGGCGGAATGTTATCGCCCGGGTGGGAGTAATCCGCGGCCAGGAAGGTGTCGTGATAGTCGAGCTCACGGACTGCGACGCCGTTGGCCCAGGCGGCCCACTCCGGGGCCACGCGCTCTTCGATGCCGAAGACCTTCGATCCCTTGCCGCCGGTGGTCGGGCCGTGGGTGAGGGCCTGGGCCCGGGCCGCGACGATCGGGGCACGGTTCAGCGAGGCGATGGCCACCGAGGCGTTGTCGATGATCCGGTTGATCACCATGTCCGTGACCTCATCGGTGACCTCCACGGGATCCGCGGCTACCGTGGCGATCTTGTGGGCAAGCTGGTCCTCGCGGGGCAGGTTTTCCTCGCTCTTGTAAACGCGGACGTGGTGTTCCTTGACCATGGTGCTCCTTTTAGTGAGGTGTATGCGTGGCTTTGACGTGGGAAAGACTACGGTGCAGGTGAAGCGTGGTGGCGGCCTCGGCCAGCCGCGGGTTGCCGGCGGCGATCGCCTCGGCGATGGCGGCGTGCTCGGCGGCGGCGGCGGTCAGCCGGGCGGCGTCGTCGGCGGCCAGGCGCCGGACGCGCACGAGGTGGACGCGGAGGCTGCGCATGGCCTGGGCGAGGTACGCGTTGGAGATGGCTGCGTCGATGGCAGCGTCCAGCCGCCCGACGAGTTCGTAGTACTCATGGAGGGCCGGGTCCTCGCCGCCGATCAGTTCCGGGGCCTGGAGCAGCTCGTGCCGGAGCTGGTCGAAGGTCGCCCGGTCGCCGCGCTCGGCGGCCAAGGCGGCGGCCTTCCCTTCGAGGGTTTCACGCAATTCGAACAGTTCGTCGATGTCGTCCAGGGAAATATCGGTCACGACGACGCCGCGGCCGCCCGCCGTCGTCGTCAGCCCTTCGGCCGTGAGCCGGCTCAGGGCCTCGCGCAGCGGGGTGCGCGAGATGCCGAGACGCTCCGACTGTTCCACCTCCGCGAGGACCGTGCCGGGCAGGAGACGCCATTCGATGATGTCGTCGCGCAGTGCCGCGTAAGCCTTGTCGCTGGCGCGCATCCTGCCTCCTTCGTTGCTGAGCCCTTTGGGGGTGGCCACAAACCAGTGTATACACGCAAGGGCACTTTGCCCAGTAGTCGGTGGATAGAGTGCAGAAATTGGCCATGCTTGTATACATAACCCTTGTGGTGCCCGTCCGCCACGGTTTACCATGGGCTGCATCACACCGTCGTGGACAGGATGTATCTCATGGTCACCAAGAGCTACCGGGACGCCTACAAACGTAGCCTCGAACAGCCCGCAGAGTTCTGGCTGGACGCTGCCCGGGGGATCTCCTGGTCCACCGGGCCCCAGCAGGCCCTCGATGCCAGCAGGGCGCCGCTCTACGACTGGTTTCCCGACGGAGTCCTGAACACGTCCTACAACGCGCTCGACCGGCACGTGGCGGAGGGCAGGGGCGCACAGGACGCCCTGATCTACGACTCCGCCATGCTCGGCACGCAGAAACGCTTCAGCTATGCCGAACTGACGGAGCTGGTGGCACGGTTCGCCGGTGTCCTACGCCGCAGCGGGGTCGGCAAGGGCGACCGTGTGGTGATCTACATGCCGATGATCCCCGAGGCCGCCATCGCGATGCTGGCCACGGCCCGGCTCGGCGCCGTGCACTCCGTGGTGTTCGGCGGCTTTGCCCCGAAGGAGCTGGCCGCCCGCATCCGGGACGCCGCCCCCGCAGCCGTGGTGACGGCGTCGGGCGGTATCGAACCCTCGCGCCGGATTGAATACCTGCCCGCCGTCGCGGAGGCCCTCGGCATCGCCGGCGCCCCGGACACCCCGGTGCTGGTCAAAGCCAGGGAAGACTTCGCCGCGTCGGTGACCGACCACCCCGGGTGGCTCGACTGGGACACTGAGATGGCGTCCGCCGAGCCCGCCGCGCCTGTCGATGTGAAGGCGTCCGATCCCCTCTACATCCTCTACACCTCGGGCACCACGGGAACGCCGAAGGGCGTGGTGCGGGACAACGGCGGCCATGCCGTGGCCCTGAGCTGGACCATGGCGAACATCTACGACGTCGCCCCCGGCGACGTCATGTGGACGGCCTCGGACGTCGGCTGGGTCGTGGGGCACTCCTACATCGTGTACGGGCCGCTGCTGGCCGGTGCCACCACGGTGCTGTACGAGGGAAAGCCGGTGGGGACCCCCGACGCCGGCGCATTCTGGCGGGTGATCCGGGACCACAAGGTCAACGTGCTGTTCACCGCGCCCACCGCTCTGCGGGCCATCCGGAAAGCCGACCCCGAGGCGCAGCTGCTCAAGAACTACGACATCTCCAGCCTGCGCACGCTCTTCGCCGCCGGCGAGAGGCTGGACACCGACACCTTCCACTGGGCCTCCCGGATCCTCGGCGTCCCCGTGGTGGACCACTGGTGGCAGACCGAGACGGGCTGGGCCATCTGTGCCAACCCGCGCGGCCTGGACGGGCTGCCGATCAAGGCAGGATCGCCCAGCGTCCCGATGCCCGGCTTCAGGCTCAACGTCGTCGACGGCGGGGGCGAGGACGTCGAGGCCGGCACGGAAGGAAACATCGTCCTGGAACTGCCGCTCCCGCCGGGCACCCTGACCACGCTCTGGCGCAACGACGAACGCTACATTTCCTCCTACCTCCAGGCATTCGAGGGCTACTACGCCACGGGCGACTCGGGCTACCGGGACGAGGACGGCTATCTCTTTGTCATGGGCCGCACCGATGACATCATCAACGTCGCCGGACACCGGCTCTCCACCGGCGCTATGGAACAGGTGATCGGCCAGCACCCGGCCGTCGCCGAATGCGCCGTGATCGGCCTCGCCGACCCGCTCAAGGGCCAGCGCCCCAGCGGCTACGTGGTCCTCAAATCCGGGGTCGACATACCGGAAGAGATCCTGGTCAAGGACCTCATCGCCCTGGTCCGGAGGGACATCGGCGCCGTGGCCGACTTCAAGCACGTCACCGTGGTGGAAGCCCTGCCCAAGACCCGCTCCGGAAAGATCCTGCGCAAGACCATGCGCCAGATCGCCGACGGCGACGACTACGTGGTGCCGTCCACGATTGAGGACGCCGGCGTGATTGACCGGCTGCTGGGCACCCTGCGCCCCGCCGCCGCCGACTGACGGGCTAGTCCCGCGTCACGCAGGGCAGGCTTTTGGGCTCCTCCGCAGGCCCTTCGTAAGGCACGAGGGCGGGAATCCGCCGTCGTGCCGAAATAGCCATCCCGAAACTCTGCGCTGCGTGACGCCCGGTGGGGGAGTGGCCGCGGGGCAGTGCTGGTTATGGCCGCGCCGCTGACGACGGCGGGCGGTTCCAGCGGTATTCGTTCTCCGGGCGGCCGGGAGTGCCGTACCGCGCGGCGCGGGATACTGTTCCGGCGTCGGCAAGGTACTCAAGGTAGCGCCGCGCGGTGACCCGGGACATGCCGAGCGCCGCCATGACCTCGCTGGCTGACACCGCCCCGGACTGCCGTGAGATGAAGTCCTTGACGGATTCCAGCGTGGAGACGGACAAACCCTTGGGCAGCGACACTTCGGAGGGGGCCCGCAGGCTCGCAAATGCCTGGTCCACATCACTTTGGGAGGCCCCGGCCCCGGGCTTTCCCGTCCGGGGGCCGGCGAGCTGTTCCCGGAACAGCCGGTAGCTGGCGAGTTTGTCCGCGAACGTGGCGTAGGTGAAGGGCTTGATCAGGTACTGGACCACGCCCGTGGCCACCGCGCTGCGGACGATGTTCAATTCCCGCACGGCGGTGATGGCGATGATGTCCGCGAAGAGGCCGGCCGCCCGCATCCGTCGTGCGATGTCCAGCCCGTGCAGGTCGGGGAGGTTCATGTCCAGCAGCACCAGCTCCACCGGGTTGCCTGCCGCCGCGAAGTCCGTGAGCAGGCGCAGGGCGG
Organism: Arthrobacter sp. ok909; assembly: GCF_900104405.1. NCBI lineage: Bacteria > Bacillati > Actinomycetota > Actinomycetes > Micrococcales > Micrococcaceae > Arthrobacter > Arthrobacter sp. ok909. The sequence goes on from NZ_FNJS01000032.1 coordinate 23,759, forward strand.
ACTGCCCGTCGGGCGCGGTTCCGGCCAGGGTGAAACCGTCAAGCCGCTCGATGTAGGCGGCGTGCGCCGCGGCGGCGATGGGCTCGTCTTCGACGACGAGCACCCGGATGTCGCTCATGGCTGTTCCTCTGTTGTGACCGGCAGTGTTGTGACCGGCAGCGTGACGCGGAATAGGGCTCCGGCCGGGCTGGTGATTGTCATCGTACCGCCCAGTCGATGCACGGCCTGGCGGACCAGGGCCAGGCCCAGGCCCCGCCCGAAGGGTCCCGGCGTCTTCGTGCTGAAGCCGTGCCGGAAGACGTCGTCCACGGCCGCGGGGTCAATTCCCGGGCCGCTGTCCTCCACCGTGATCTCGAGGGCGGCCCCGGTGGTCACGACGGACAGCTCCACGAGCCTGGGAGGCGGTGCCTCGGCCGCGGCGTCGATCGCGTTGTCCAGCAGGTTCCCCAGGATAGCCACGAGGTCCTGCACGGCGAGCCCCGTCACGGCCGTGGATCCGCCGGTATTGAGGGTCAGTTCGACGCCGCGTTCGTGCGCTTCGGCCGCCTTGCCCATGATCAGGGCGCCGAGTACCGGCTCCTCGATGGAACCCACCAGGTCATCGGTCAGGCGCTGGCTCAGTTCCAGGTCCTTCGTGGCGAAGTCCAGTGCCTCGGGGGCCCGCCCCAGTTCCATCAGGGAGACGATCGTGTGGAGCCGGTTGGCGTGCTCGTGGGTCTGGGCGCGCAGGGCGTCTGAGAGCGTGCGCATCGTTTCCAGTTCGCTGCCGAGGGATTCAATTTCGGTCCGGTCCCGGATGGTGGCCACCGTCCCGTAGACGTGTGCGCCGTGGACCGAGCCGCCGACAGCCGCTCTCCGCTGGCGGCCCGCGGCCGATGCAGGGCCCACCGCCGGTCCCTGGTTCACCACCAGGACCCGGGATCCGGTCAGGTGGATCTCATCGAGGGCGGTCCGTCCTGATTCGAAGAGTTCCTTGAGGCTGGGTGCAAGCGGCAAATCCGAAAGGGACGGCGCCGTCTGGCGCCCGCGTCCTGCGGTGCCGGCAGCGGGATTGCCATCGGAAGACTGCTTAGGCAGCCCCAGCAGCTCGGCGGCCTGGTCGTTGTACATCACCACTTTGCCCTTCGGATCGATCAGGATCACGCCCTCACGCACCGAATGCAGCACCGATTCGTAGTAGGCGAAGAGCTGGCCCAGTTCCTCAGGACCCCAGCCTCGTGTCACGCGGCGCAGGTACCGCCCCAGGAGCCACGACGCCACAGAACCGACGACCAGCAGTGCCAAGGCAATGGCCAGCAACGCCGGCAGCCTGCTGGAGACCGCCACATCCACCGTCCGGACGGTCACGCCCGCGGCCACGAGCGCCCGGACCTTGCCGTCGGCATCCTTGACCGGGGCGATCGTGCGCACCGACGGACCGAGGGTGCCGGCCACCACCTCCGTGAACACCCGGCCGCTGAGGGCCTCATCGATCGACCCGATATAGGCCTTGCCCAGTTCCTCGTCCCGGGGATGCGTCCACCGGGTCCGGTCCGGCGCCATGATCGTGATGAAATCCGCGTCGGCATCATTCATGACCTTCAGGGCATACGGCTGGAGCAGGGCGGACGGGTCGGCGGCGCTCGCCGCCTGCACGACGAAGGGAGCGTCCGCCACGGCGGTGGCAATGCCTTCCATCCGGCGTCCGGCCTCGTCGTAGGCGTGATCGCGGGCGTCGACGAAGGTGGCGGTTCCCACGATCGCCGTCAGCGCCACGATGAACAGCAGTTGGGCCACAAACAGCCTCCGCGCGATGCTCCAGCGGTGGATCATCAACACCTTCCATGACCAATATGAACGCAAGGGTGATGTGCGTCACCCCGTCAACAATGATGGGTTACACACACGAATGGCCGCGAGGACCACAGCCGGGACCGCGCGAAAGTCCAGCCTATCCAAGGAGAACACCATGGCCTCTCAACGAGGAGAGTCAGTAGCACCGGCGGCAACGCCAGCCAAGAAGCGCAAGGGGCTCGACAAGTCCCACTACCTCTACATTGCAGTCATCGTCGCCGTGATCGCAGGTGCCCTTGTCGGACTGCTGTTCCCCGAGGCCGCCAAATCCCTCAAGCCGCTGGGCGACGGTTTCATCAAACTCATCAAGATGATGATCGGCCCGGTGATCTTCTGCACCATCGTCCTAGGCATCGGCTCGATCGCCAAGGCCGCCACCGTCGGCAAGGTCGGCGGCCTGGCCCTCATTTACTTCATGGTGATGTCCACCTTCGCCCTGGCCATCGGCCTGGTCGTCGGTAACCTGATCCATCCGGGCGCGGGCCTCAATCTCGCCCCCTACGATCCGAACAAGAAGGTGGCCGTCGACAGCACCGTCGACTTCCTGCTGGGCATCATCCCGGGCGACATCCCCGTCCTGCCGACCCTCCTCGCCGCGATCCTGGTGGGCTTCGCCCTGCAGAAGATGGGCCCGCAGGGAGCCCCGATCCTCAAGGCCGTCGGCTACGGACAGGCCCTGGTGTTCCGCATCCTCATCATGATCATGTGGCTGGCCCCGGTCGGCGCCTTCGGCGCGATCGCCTCCGTCGTCGGTGCTACCGGCGTGCAGGCCATCTTCAGCATGTTCACGCTCATGGCCGCCTTCTACATCACCTGCGCACTGTTCATCGTGGTGATCCTCGGTGGCCTGCTCAAGGTGGTCGCAGGCGTCAACATCTTCCGGCTCATGAAGTACCTGGCCCGTGAGTACCTGCTGATCTTCTCCACCTCCTCCTCCGAAGCTGCGCTGCCCCGCCTGATCGCGAAGATGGAACACCTCGGTGTGTCGAAGCCGGTCGTGGGCGTGACGGTTCCCACCGGCTACTCCTTCAACCTGGACGGCACGGCCATCTACCTGACCATGGCCTCGCTCTTCGTCGCCAACGCCATGGGCACGCCCCTGGACCTGGGCGCACAGATTTCGCTGCTGATCTTCATGATCATCGCCTCCAAGGGTGCCGCCGGTGTCACCGGTGCCGGTCTCGCCACCCTGGCCGCCGGACTGCAGGCGCATGCCCCGCAACTGCTCGGCGGCGTGGGCATGATCGTGGGCATCGACCGCTTCATGTCCGAGGCCCGGGCACTGACCAACTTCACCGGCAACGCCGTGGCCACCGTGCTGATCGGCACCTGGGTCAAGGAGATCGACGGCGGCCGGGTGGACCGCGTGCTTGCCGGTGCCGAGCCGTTCGACGAAGAGACCATGATCGCCGGCCACGGCCCGGCCCGGGAGCCGCAGGCCGAACCCGCCCCGGCCGCCCCGGCCTACGCGTAGCCGGGTACGCCTGACCCGCCAATCACGGAATACTGCCCGGACGCCCACCAGCATCCGGGCAGTTTCTTTGCCGTTGCAGACCGGGGTCCCGCCGCGGCGGGCCGGCGCCCCGTTCGAGGCGTCCATGCCATTTCCGGCACCAACCTTCGACTTCTACCGGAAGGTCAAGGCTCAGATGACGGCGGTTGTCAAGGTCCGCCGAATACCGTGTCGGGCGCTGTAACCTTGGGAGGAAACACGCTCGGCTCCGGAGCCTAGTCCGGGAGCTTGGCGAGCAATACCGAGCACGACAATCACCGTCATCGAAAGTGTGGATAGATACGTGAGCAGCGAACAGGGTTCAGCAACTCTGGAAGGCACCGAACTCGATCTGGAAGACGCCGTCATGGGCCCCACCGGGCGCCCCCAACGCGACTTTCCGGAGCCCGCGCCGCTGTCCTCCCACGGCCCTGCGCGGGTCATCGCCATGGTGAACCAGAAGGGCGGAGTGGGTAAAACCACGTCCACCATCAACCTCGCCGCCGCCCTGGCCGAATACGGCCGCCGCGTGCTCCTGGTGGACTTCGATCCGCAGGGCGCCCTGTCCGCAGGCCTGGGCACCAACCCGCACGAACTCGACCTCACCGTCTACAACGTGCTGATGGACCGCAAGGTGGACATCCGCGACGCCATCCAGAAGACCGGCGTGGAGAACGTGGATCTGCTGCCGGCCAACATCGACCTCTCCGCCGCCGAAGTGCAGCTGGTCAACGAGGTCGCCCGCGAGCAGGTCCTGGACCGTGCACTGAAGAAGGTGGAGGACGACTACGACGTCGTCCTGATCGACTGCCAGCCCTCGCTCGGGCTCCTGACGGTCAACGCGCTCACCGCCGCCCACGGCGTCATCATTCCGCTGATCTGCGAATTCTTTGCCCTGCGCGCCGTCGCGCTGCTCGTGGAAACCATCGACAAAGTCCAGGACCGCCTCAACCCGCGCCTGCAGGTGGACGGCGTCCTCGCCACGATGTACGACGCCCGGACCCTGCACGGCCGCGAGGTGATCGCGCGCCTCGTCGAGGCTTTCGGCGACAAGGTCTTCGAAACCGTCATCAAGCGCTCCATCAAGTTTGCCGACGCCACGGTGGCGGCCGAACCCATCACCACCTACGCGGGCAACCACGTCGGTGCTGACGCCTACCGCCGCCTGGCCAAAGAGCTGATTTCGCGCGGCGGCGCGCCCTAGCCAGGAACATGGCAGGCGCCTTCTCTCCGCCAGCGGAGCTCGACATGCCCGTGGAACCCGCGGATCCGGCAGTTGCTGACGTCCCGGAAGCTGCTGAGGTCCCGGACGGGCCCGCCGGGAAGAAGCCCGGATTCGAAGTGCGCCTGGCTAACTTCACCGGTCCCTTCGACCTCCTGCTCGGCCTGATCTCCAAGCATCAGCTGGACATCACCGAGGTGGCGCTGTCCACCGTCACTGACGAATTCATCAAGTACATCAGGGGCCTGCAGCGGCTGGGGGAGGAGTGGGCCCTCGATGAGGCCAGCGAATTCCTGGTGATTGCGGCCACCCTCCTTGACCTCAAGGCGGCCCGGCTGCTGCCCGCGGGCGAGGTCGAGGACGAGGAGGACATCGCCCTGCTGGAGGCCCGCGACCTCCTGTTCGCGCGGCTGCTGCAGTACAAGGCCTTCAAGCAGGTGGCCGGCATGATCGGCTCGACCCTCGAGCTCGAAGCCCGGCGCTTCCCCCGGCAGGTCGCCCTGGAGGGGCACTTCGCGGCCCTGTTGCCGGAACTGCTCTGGCGGCACACCCCGGAGCAGTTCGCCGGTTTGGCCGAAGCCGCCCTCAAGCCCAAGGAAGCGGCCCCCACTGAAGTGGGCCTGGCGCACCTGCACGGCGCGCCCGTGAGCGTCAAGGAACAGGCCGAGCTGCTGGGAAACAGGCTGCGGCTGGGCACGCCGCTGACGTTCCGGGCGCTGATCGCCGACGCCGAATCCACCCTAGTGGTGGTGGCGCGGTTCCTGGCGCTGCTGGAGCTGTTCCGCGACCGCGCAGTGGGCTTTGACCAGCTGCTGCCGCTCGGGGACCTGACCGTGCACTGGACGGCCGATTCCCACGGGTGGAGCAGCGAAAATCTGAGTGAAGAATATGAGGACCAGCCGTGAACGAACGACTCCCTGAGGCGCCACGGGGCGAAGCCGAAGACGCCGGACTGGACGCGGGACACGAAGCCGGGCCGGACACGGGACCCGACGTCGCCAGCCTGCCCGGCGGCGCCCGCGCGGCCCTCGAAGCTGTCCTGATGGTGATCGACGAGCCGGCCACCCCCACGGCCCTGGCGGCCGGACTGAACCTGACGGTCGACGTCGTCGACTCCCTGCTGGCTGAACTGCAGCGGGAGTATAACGGCTATACTGTTAATGCCCCGGATACGGACGTCGCCAGCCAGACCAGCACCAACACCAGTAGTAACACTGGCAACACTGACGGCAATGCCGCCCCCCGGGGTTTTGAATTGCGGAATATCGCCGGAGGCTGGCGGATCTATTCCCGTGCGGAGTTCGCCGAGATCGTGGGTGGGTTCGTGCTGGAAGGCCAAACAGCCAGGCTGACGCAGGCGGCGCTCGAAACGCTCGCCGTCATCGCTTACCGCCAGCCCGTTTCAAGGGCGCGGGTGTCTGCAATTCGAGGAGTCAATGTTGACTCTGTCGTGCGGACGCTGACGCAGCGGGGGCTGATCGAGGATTCGGGAACCGATCCCGAATCCGGAGCAATCCTGTACCGGACGACATCGTATTTCCTTGAGCGGATGGGAATCGGCTCGCCGGCTGAATTGCCGCAGCTTTCCCCCCACCTTCCAGGCCTGGAAGGCATCGAGGAGTTTTACGACGCAGGAAGAATGTAAGCAGTATCAGTGCAGGCAAACGCCTGCACACGAGTATCGACCGGGCAGAACAATTTGCCCGGCCGGCGGGTGTTGTCGGGAGACAGCGGCCGCAGGCCACCAACGTAAGGACGGGTCATGACACAGGCGGGACGCCAGGGTTCACCACGTAACAGTTCGGGACGCAACAGCGCCGGACAAAGCAAGACCGGCCAGGGCGGCACCGGCCGCGGTCCGGTCCAGGGCGGCGCACCGCGCGCAGCCGGCGGCAAGGGAGGCCGTGACTTCTCCAAGGGCGGCGGCGACCGCCCCTTCAAGCACCCCAAGCCTCGCGAAGAGGCCTTCATCGATCCGGACCTGCAGGCTCCCGGCGCCCCGGCGTCCCGGCCGGCCTCCGGTGACTGGAAGTCGAAGGGCCCGACCGGCACGGGCGCGGCCCGCAAGCCCGGAGCCCGGAAGCCCGGTTTCGGCAAGGAGCCCGGCACTCCCGGTGCACTGAAGCCCAAGCCGCGCACCGGGGCCGCCAGGGCTGCCGGCCCCCGCGCCTTCGGCAGCGAACGTTTCGGCCAGAACCTCGGACCGGTGCGTAAGCCCGCCCGCAACCGGGGACCGCGCCGTGAGGTGCCGCAGTCTGAGCTGCATGACGCCGACGGCATTCGCCTGCAGAAGGTCATGGCCTCCGCCGGCGTCGCCTCGCGGCGCGTATGCGAGGAAATGATCGCCGAAGGCCGCGTCGAAGTCGACGGCCACGTCGTCACCGAGCTCGGTATGCGCGTTGACCCGAAGACCGCCGTGATCCACGTCGACGGCCTGCGCATCCAGCTGGACGAGAACATGGTCTACATGGTCTTCAACAAGCCCAAGGGCGTTGTCTCCACCATGGAGGACCCGGACGGCCGCCCGTGCGTCAGCGACTTCGTGCGCAACCACCATGGCGAACGCCTCTTCCACGTGGGCCGTCTCGACGTCGCCACCGAAGGGCTGCTGCTCCTGACGAACGACGGCGAACTCGCCAACCGCCTGACGCACCCCTCCTACGAAGTCCCCAAGACCTACCTCGTGCAGGTCCGCGGTCCGTTCCCGCAGGGCATTGGCGCCGAACTCAAAGCAGGCGTCGAGCTCGAAGACGGCATCGCCTCGGTGGATTCCTTCAAGCTCGTTGACTCGACTCCGGGCCACGTGCTGATTGAGGTCGTGCTGCACTCAGGCAAGAACCGGATCGTCCGGCGCATGTTCGACGCTGTCGGCTTCCCCGTGCTGCGCCTGGTCCGCGTCAAGGTTGGTCCCATCGGGCTGGGCGACCAGCGCCAGGGCAGCATTCGCAACCTCGGCAAGCAGGAAGTCGGCCACCTCCTGGCATCTGTGGGGCTGTAGGCATGTCCGCCTTTCGCATGCACGGCCGCGGACACCTCAACGGTCCGGTGGTCGTTCTGGGCGCCGGGCTCCTGGGCACCAGCATCGGGCTGGGGCTGCGGGGGCGCGGCGTTGCCGTGTTCCTCTCGGATCCCTCGCCCACCAACCAGGCCGTCGCCGTCGACATCGGCGCCGGCCTGCCATTGGCGCGCCTTGACGGGGAACAGCCGGAGCTCGTCGTGGTGGCTGCGCCGCCGGACGTCACGGCCGACGTCGTCGCCAAAGCGCTGCAGGACTACCCGAACGCCGTCGTGGTGGACATCGCGAGCGTGAAGGCAGGCATCCTGGCCGACCTCCGCGGCCGGGGTGCCGACCTGGGCCGCTACGTGGGTACCCACCCGATGGCCGGCCGCGAGAAATCCGGCCCCGTCGCAGCCCGCGGCGAGCTGTTCACATCCATGCCGTGGGTCGTGTGCCCGGCGGAAGAAACGCTGCCGGAGTCCCTGCAGGTGGCGCGTGCTCTGGCCGTCGATCTTGGCGCCGTCGTGTCCGAATTCGCCGCCGACGAACATGACGAAGCCGTGGCGCTGGTGTCCCACCTGCCGCAGGTGATGTCCTCGCTCGTGGCCAGCCGCCTGCAGGGCACCCCCCTGCACGCGCTGTCCCTGGCCGGAAACGGCCTGCGGGACGTCACCCGGATCGCCGCGAGCGATCCCACGCTCTGGGTCCAGATCCTGGGTGCGAACGCGGACAAGGTGGTTGCGATCCTGCACGGGGTCCGCGAGGACCTCAACCGGCTGATCGCCACGCTGGAGGCACCGACCGCCCCCGGCGCCCGGCTGGACCTTGCCCAGCTGATCAGCGAAGGCAATGCCGGCCAGTCCCGGATTCCAGGCAAGCATGGCGGACCCCCGCAGGCCTACTCGTGGCTGACGGTCCTGGTGGACGACACGCCGGGCCAGATCGCGAAGCTCTTGACGGAGATCGGCGAGATCGGCGTCAACGTCGAGGACCTCCGTCTCGACCACTCCTCGGGACAAAACGTGGGTATGGTGGAAATTTCCGTCCTGCCGAACAAGCACGACCTCCTGATAGAAGCCCTTAACGACCGTGGATGGCGGGTACTCCAGTAATGACCCAGGAACTCATCGAGACAGTGACCGTGGTCCGACCCGGAAAAAGCCTTGTGGTCGCCATCGACGGACCCTCTGGTTCCGGCAAGTCCAGCGTCAGCAAAGAGGTGGCCCGACGGCTCAAGCTGGCTTACCTCGACACCGGCGCGATGTACCGCGCCCTGACATGGTTCTGCCTGCAGAACGGCATGGACCTGGAGGACCGCGCCGCGGTGGAGGCCGCATCCAAGGCCCTGCCGCTGGAGGTCAGCACGAGCCCCCAGGAAGAATATGTCCGCGTGGGCGGTGACGACGTCACGCTCGCCATCCGTGAGCCCGCCATTTCCGCCGCTGTCAGCGCCGTCGCCACTACCCTTGGCGCGCGCACGGAACTGATCCGCCGGCAGCGCGAACTGATCGAAAAGCATCACCGCCGCATGGTGGTGGAGGGCCGGGACATCACCACCGTCGTTGCGCCCGGGGCCGAGGTGCGGATGCTGCTCACCGCCAGCGAAGAAGCGAGGCTGCGCCGCCGCGGCATCCAGCTGGGCGGGAGCCAGAATGCCGAGCAGCTGGCGGCCCAGGTCACCCGCCGTGACGCCAAGGATTCCACTGTGGTGAACTTCACCACGGCCGCCGACGGCGTAGTCACCCTGGATTCCTCGGACCTGGACTTTGACGAGACGGTTCAGGCCGCCCTCGACATCGTGGACACCGTCATCAACCACCCGGCCGTCAAGCCAAGCGGCGTCCAGCCAAATAGCGTCCAGCACAGGGCCGCCCACGGTGACTGACGGGCGCACCGGAACGCCGGCGACACTGCAGGCCTCCGTGCCCGGCCGCTGGACGACGGCGTGGAGCCGGCCCGTGGGCTGGCTCCTGGATCACATCGTCTACCGCACCTCGGTGACGGGCCGGTCCAACGTCCCGGCCACCGGCCCTGTGATCTTTGCAGGCAACCACATCAGCTTCCTCGACGGGCCCGTCATGTTCGGCGCCTCGCCCCGGGCCATGCACATCCTCGTCAAGCAGGAGATGTTCACCGGGTTCGTCGGCCGGGTACTCACGGCGTCGGGCCAGCTGCCCGTCGACCGCCGCGGCGGCCGTGCGGCGCTGACCGCCGCCCGGAGCCTGCTCGACGCCGGACGGTGCGTGGGGATTCTGCCCGAAGGCACGCGGGGGAGCGGTGCGGCGGCCGCGATCAACAACGGCGTCGCCTGGCTGGCGCTCAACTCCGGCGCCACCGTTGTGCCCGTGTCGATCCTGGGCACAAGGATTGATGGCGAACACCTGGACAGTGTTCCCGCACCCCGCCGCCGGCTGCACGTCAGCTTCGGCGGGGCCATCAACGTCAGCCGCAGGCCCGGTGAGACCGGGCGTGTTTCAATGGACAGGGCGGGAACCGAAATCCGGGCCGCGCTGGCCCGTCATGTCCAGGACTCGATCCAAAGAACCGGGCAGACCTTGCCCCACGCGGAATCCCCGCACCAACGTCATGAAGCAGTAGCCGGGACGCCGGCAGATCACCACCTAAGGAAAGTGCAATGAGCGATACGACTCAAACCTCCGGCAATTTCGGCGCCGGCGAAGACGAATACACGCCCACCGGCACCGACCAGGTGGCTGAGCACCTCGCCGCCCTGGACGACGATGAGGCGGAGCTCCGCGCCGCCTCCCTCCGGGCCGGCCTGGACGACTACGAGCTGGACGAGGACGATGCCGCCCTGCTGAGCGGCCACTTCGACGACGAGGACTTTGACGGTCCGGTCAAGCTCGATCCCGTCCTGGCCATCATCGGCCGGCCCAACGTCGGCAAGTCCACCCTGGTCAACAGGATCCTGGGCCGCCGCGAGGCGGTCGTCGAGGACACCCCCGGCGTCACCCGCGACCGCGTCATGTACTCGGCGCACTGGAACGGCCGCAACTTCACCGTGGTGGACACCGGCGGATGGGAACACGACGCCCGCGGCATCCACGCCCGCGTGGCAGAGCAGGCCGAGATGGCCGTGGAACTTGCGGACGCCGTCCTGTTCGTCGTCGACTCGGCCGTGGGCGCAACCGCCACCGACGAAGGCGTCATGAAGATGCTGCGCAAGTCGAAGAAGCCGGTCATCATGGTGGCCAACAAGGTCGACGACTTCGCGCAGGAAGCCGACTCCGCAACCCTCTGGGGCCTCGGCTTCGGCGAACCGTACCCCGTCTCGGCCCTGCACGGCCGCGGCGTGGCCGACCTCCTGGACCACGTCATGGACACCCTCCCGGAGTTCTCCACGATCGAAGGCCTCGAGCGCTCCGGCGGACCCCGGCGCGTCGCCCTCATCGGCCGCCCGAACGTCGGCAAGTCTTCCCTGCTGAACAAGCTCGCCGGTTCCGAGCGTGTGGTGGTGGACAACACCGCCGGCACCACCCGCGACCCGGTCGATGAGTTCATCGAACTCGGCGGACGTACGTGGCGGTTCGTGGACACCGCCGGCATCCGGCGGCGCCAGCACATGGCCCAGGGTGCCGACTTCTACGCCTCCCTGCGGACGCAGAGCGCGCTCGAAAAGGCCGAGGTCGCCGTCGTGCTCCTGGCCGTGGATGAAGTGCTCAGCGAGCAGGATGTGCGCATCCTGCAGCTCGCCATCGAATCCGGCCGCGCTCTGGTGCTCGCCTTCAACAAGTGGGACCTCCTCGACGACGAACGCCGCCGGTACCTGGAACGCGAAATCGAGCAGGACCTCGCGCACGTGGCCTGGGCCCCGCGCGTCAACATCTCCGCCAAGACCGGCTGGCACAAGGACCGGCTGGTCCCGGCCCTGGACACCGCCCTGGAAAGCTGGGACAAGCGCATTCCCACCGGACGCCTCAACGCGTTCCTCGGCGAACTCGTGGCAGCACACCCGCACCCGGTCCGCGGCGGCAAGCAGCCCCGCATCCTGTTCGGCACACAGGCTTCCAGCCGGCCGCCGAAGTTCGTGCTCTTCACCACCGGATTCCTGGATCCCGGATACCGCCGCTTCATCACCCGACGGCTCCGCGAGACCTTCGGTTTCGAGGGCACGCCGATCGAAGTGAACATGCGTGTGCGCGAAAAGCGTGGCAAGAAACGTTAATTCCGACACACCTTGCCGTGACAGCGCGAAATTGTCACAGGCACCCTCCGGGATCGTGTAAGCTTTTGGAGGTGGTTCGGCCGGACTGCTTGGAAGAAATCATGGAGATAATCCAGGAGGAATTCCCGGCGGAGAACGGTGGAACCAGCGGGCTGTAGCGCAGCTTGGTAGCGCACTTGACTGGGGGTCAAGGGGTCGCAGGTTCAAATCCTGTCAGCCCGACCAACAGAAACCGCTCCATCACTGGGAAGTAACCTGGTGGTGGGGCGGTTTTTTCTTTGCCCTCAAGCCGTAATGGGGGCTTGTGTGTGCAGTGTGTGTGCACGGACCTTTTTTGCCGGCACCAAAGCCGCCGCATTCTCCGCCGCATTGCGTGATGCTGAGCCGATCAGATGGCCGTAGATATCCGAGGTGACACTGATGGAGCTGTGCCCCAAACGCTTCGACACAACGGCGATGTCGACCTCCGCGGCAAGCATCAGGGAAGCGTGCTCGTGCCGCTGCCCGTGGAAGGTCAACTTCGGCAGTTGAGCCTTCAAGCGAAGGCTGTCGAACAGCCTGGTGGCGTACTGAGGCTTCAGCGGCAACCCGTCATCCATGGTGAAGACATACCCGGACGCGGTATAGGCTTCCTGTCCCGCTTGCTGCTCAGCCGCTTGCTGGATCTGCCACCCGATCAAGGCCCCGACTGACCTGTCGTCAAGGTCCACGTACCGGGCGCCGGCTTCCGTCTTGGTGTCGTGCTCCAGAATGCGCCCCGCTGCTTGCACGCGGTTGTTTCGGATCGTGATGACCCTCTTGGTCAGGTCGATGTCAGTCCAGCGTAGGCCGATCAGTTCCCCGCGGCGCATTCCCGTGAACATGGCCAGCTCGAACAATGCACCCAGTCGGTGCTCAGCGGCGACGTCGAGGAACGCGCCCACTTGGGCGGGCTCCCAGATATCGACCTTGTGTTTCTGAACGGTGGGCAGTTCAAGCTCTGTAGCGGGGTTGTGGTCGATCCTGTGAGCCCGCGCAGCGGCCCGCAGGGAACCTTGCAGAACGGCGGCGATGCGACGGACCGTGACAGCCCCACGTCCGGCCTCAGACAGCCCGCTAAGGAACTCGTTCAGGTGGTAGCGCCGAATATCCGTCAGCACCATTCTGGACAGCGCAGAGGGCTTTATATCGTTGCGGATGTAGCGGGCATAGTTGTCGACAGTCGTCTCTTTCAAGCCCTTGCCCGTTGCGGCGTGGCGGGGGAGCCACTTGTCCAGGTACTCCCCGTACGTTTCCTTCGACGGCGGCACGTATGTGCCCTGGTCAACCTTGACCGCAACCTTATTTCGGGCCTCCCGCGCAGCCTTCTGCGTAGTGAATCCCGTCTTACGGAACTGCTGGCGCTTGCCCGTGGATGGATTGACCCCGCCGGCAACGTAGTAGCCCCAGGACCCGTGCTTAGGGTCCGACGCGAGCAGGGGACACCTACCGCCCAACTGCTTTTTGTTCTCGTCCCGGCACCCACAGCGCCGGAAAATGTCATTTGCCATAGTAACGGCCACCTTCTTCGAAAACACCGCTTTCCGGAGCGAAGTCGTCCTTGTGCCGGTAGACCAGGTAGGGCCGAGCCAATTCATCGCCCGAGTCTGCGGTCGGTTCTTTCAGCGCATCTCGTGCTGCCGCGATATCGGTCGGTAGGTCCGCTTCGAGTTGGCGACTGATAAATTCTTCGGACGGGTGCTCGTAGATCCAGATGGGACTGCCTTCCTCATGTGTTAGCTGATTTCCCTCTTCATCGAGTGAGGGGTGGCTGTAGCTCAACTGCTCATACAGTCTGTTCCGATGGAATTTCGTAGCGCTGTCCAGCTGTTCTTGGAGTCTCTGGGCCATCTCGGGGCTATCGCTGGCCACGCGACGGACATTTTCTATCAGCGACTCATATTCCCGTCTCACGTGCTGAGCTATCTTGAGCACCCTTTCCGCTGCGTTGAAGTCCCGCCATGCCGCAGAAAGCCCTGCGTCCTGACTCTCCCCTCCCCAAAGCGACTCAACGGGGACCCCGAAGATGGCGGCGTAGGCAACCATCTCGGCGATGCTCACCTTTCGCCCGGACTTCTCTGATTTTTGTATTGCGCTCGGGTGGATCGTCACGCCGTGTGCCTTCATACGGTCGGCCAAGGCTTCGTATGTCAGTCCGGATTCCGTGCGGTGTCGGGCGATGGCGGTCGCGACCATTTCTTCCGGGCTTGGTTTTCCAAGTGTGCTCATAGTCCCTACTTCATCGGTTTTTCGATTTCGGAAAAAGTCTATGCGGAAACGGGTTGCACTTCAAGGGCATCCGGGTTAACGTTGAGATATGAGGTTACGCGATTACGGAAAATGCGAAACCCAAAAAGAAATGGAGGGCGGCAATGACCGTCGCAATGTCACAAGAGGTCCAGGGCATCCTCAGTAAGGCCACCGTCACGGTTGAGGAACTCGCGAAAGTCTTGGTAATCGGCCGCCGACAGGCCTACGAAGCTGTTAACCGTGGTGACATCCCCAGCATTCGACTCGGGCACCGCATCCTGATCAGTACCCGGGTGGTCAATCAGATCCTCGACGCCGGCACGGTTCCTAATCAGGCCGCGTGATGGCAACCACCGTCCGCAGCACCACAGGTACGTCGCCGCTGATCTTCGATGTGATCAGCCCGGACCGAGTCCTCATCATTCTTGAGGACGAATCCCAGCAGGTATACCGGATGGCCGACCTCCGGGCAGCACTCGGCATCGAGTCGGCAGCCGTTGCTTGGTCTTCTGGCTACTGGCGCGGCACTTCACACACAGGGCCGCTGACAGACGCCATCGTCGAAGCAAAGAACCCGTACACCGTCTAAGGATTCCTGCCCGCTTCACTGGGAGGCGAGCATACGAAAAAACGGCCCCGAACTTGGCAATTTGCGCTGCCAAAATTCAGGACCGTCTACAGAACTACCAACTACCACGAAGATAGGTCTCAAAATGTCTAACTCCACTGTACTGAACAACGCTGAAGAAGTCACGTCTGCCAAGCGCCTGACCATGGAGCAGGCACAGGCACTCTATGGACTGATCGCGACTTTCCGTCCCGACTGGGACCGTAGCGCCGTCCTCCGGCAGATGCAGATCACGGCACTCTACGGCCCGCTGGAAGCCCACGAAGTTGCCGTTGCTTTCATTACCGCAGCCGCGACAGTCAAGCCCTTCGAAGAACTCACGTTCCCCGGCGTCGACCCGCTGCGAAACCAGAACAGCTGACCAACCGCGCAGCCGGCCATGGACTGAGCAGAGACCATGGCTGGCACACCGGCAGAACACCAACACAGCAACGCCATCCGACCCGCAAACCCTCAGCACTAGGACACACTGTGACCCTCAACGACTCTCCGCTCAGCCAGGCGGCCAACGCAACCACCAAAGCCGGTGAACGCTAATGACCGTGCGTCCCGTACTTGAAATCGACCTTCGCCAGTTCACTAAGCCAGGCGACAAGATCCCGAATTATGCCGCACTGTCGCGCAAGCTCTCAGGCTTCGACCTTCCCGGTGGCACAGCCATCAACCTCCGCGTCTACGGATACGAGGTCTTCGAGGAGAACCTCGTTGACTGGATTCGGCCAGACCTTCACATTCAGCCGTGCAGTGCCGACTGGGCCAATGCGATGGAGTGGACCCGCGCGATCTACCGCCTACAGCGCGGTGAGGCCGCGTGACCGAAACCGTAGAAGCCGTACAGCCATCATGGGCACCCATCGACCTCACATCGGTATTGGATGGCACGTACAAGGTTCAGCCGCCCACCTTCATGCTCCGCACTGACTCCGCGGCGCTCCTGTACCCGGCAAAGGTCCACAGCGTCCATGGAGAGTCGGAGTCCGGAAAATCCATGCTCATGCACGCCGTAACCGCCCAGGAGCTGCAAGCGCAGCGCGACGTCCTATTCATCGACTTCGAATCCGACCAGGGGACAGTCGGCAACCGCCTCCTCATGCTTGGCGCCAGCGCAGACAACATCCAGAACCACCTCAGCTACGTCCGGCCCGATTGCAGCCCCTTCGGCATGATGGAGGAACTCGCATCCTGGCACAGCATGCTTGCTCGGCGGTTCTCCCTCGCAGTCATCGACGGAGTCACGGAAGCCTTCACCGTCTTCGGAGTCAAGAGCATCGATAACGACGAGGTGTCCTCCTGGGGGCGCATGGTGCCCCGTCAGATCGCCGAACGCACCGGGGCAGCCGTCGTAGTCATCGACCACGTCACCAAAGACTCAGAAGGCCGCGGACGGTTCGCCATCGGAGCACAAGCCAAGATGAGCTACCTCACCGGAGCCTCATACAGCGTCGAAGTCATCCAACCTCTCGGCGTCGGCATGGCCGGCAAGCTCGCAATCCGCATCGGCAAGGACAGGCCCGGACTCGTCCGACCCCATGGGGGAGCGTGGCGTAAATCAGACCGCACCCAAGAAGTGGCTGTAGCCCTGATCGACTCCACGGACCGCAAGACCATCCGATACGTGCTCGTGCCGCCCGGAGAAGTCGCAGAGAGCCCCAAGGTTGTCCGCCACGAGGAACTGATGCTCAACATCTCGCAGGCTGTCATTGATTCACCCACCGCCCCAAGCTTCCGCAACCTCGACTCCATCGTCCGCGGCAAACAAGAAGACAAGCGAGCAGCCATCACGGAACTCGTAAACACCGGCTACCTCGTCACAAGCAACGGACCGCGCAACGCGACACTTCACCACTCAGTGAAGCCCTACGCCACGGATACACACGAGCTCAAAAAAGCAGTGTGACCGTATCTCTCCTAAAGAGGGGAGAGAGAGATACAGACACTCAACGTATCCCAGATACACACGGGATACACCGGGATACACAGACCGAAAGGACACCCAAAATGCCCCACCAAAACACCAACACCACAACAGCAAGAGCCGCAAAGGAAAGGGCCGGACGGCTGAGCCTCGACTGCTTGGCTGTCCGCTCAAATGCCGCGCACGAGATCCGAGCCTGCTTTAGTGCTGGATCGACTGCACTCACAACTGCACACACAGGGGTAAAACCGCAGGTCAGAGGCTCGCGACTTGATATGGCATCAAGGGGCCTCAAGTGAGTGCCGGCGTGATGACCGACGCCGAACTCCTGAGCTTCTACCGCTTCCAGGCAACGCACTACCGGAACCTCGCACTCCGCTACCACCAGGAGCTACAGGCGGCCAGGAACGTCCCCGAGTCCCACAAGGGCAGGACCATCACTTACTCAGACCCCACCGGCAACCGTGCCGCCGCGCACGCAGACAAGGAACGCTAATGCCTTACGACTACACACCGCGCCAGCTCGAAACGTGGGACTGGCCAGCACAGGCCGCAGCGTGGCGACTGAAGGCAGAGCACGCCCAGCGCGAGACGAAGTACTGGAAGGGCGTAGCCGCGGCACTACAGACGCGCATGGCAGATGGGGGAGGTGCGCACGATGACGGCGCCGGGTTCTGATTTTGGCATCCACCGCATGCATTTCCTTAGTAACCCTGCGTTGGCCGGTCTGACCGATGACTTCCGCGACATGGGCGTCATCGTTGGTACCGCCGCAGAGAGCGGCGCCAAGGCAACGCTGCTGGTCGATCATGAGTACGCGGTGACGGCTCTTACAGCCGTGCGCAGCCTCGAAGGTCACATCTCGCTCTCTGCTCTCGCTGTTCGGTGGATACGTGCCGGGTGGCCTGAGGAGTGGGGTGCCGACCTAGACCCGTCATGGGTCCAGGTTTACCCCGCGGGGGGTGGGCTGTGAAGGCGCCCGATGGGTGGGTGCCGGAGTTCCCGGGCCAGCGTCCCCCGTTCCAGCCCGGTCATGAGCTGAGCATGAAGCACGGTGCGGGCAGTCCTCGGAAGCGTGACCCTATCGCACAGGCGCTCGCCGCTGAGCTGCTGCTGGATGAGGCGGTGGCCTACCTACGGGCACCCCGCTACGCCGCGGCTGTGCAGGCGTGGGCTGTCGCTGAGGCGAAGTGCGCCCTGATCTCAACCTGGTGCGACTCCATGCCGATTGAAGTTGCCGCTAGTTCACCCAAACCGGGTACCAGCGCGCCTCTTGAGCTGCTGCGTAAGTGGGAGACGACGGCACAGAGTCACCGGTCCCGTCTGGGGCTGGACCCCTTATCAGCGGCCCGGTTGGGCTTGAGTGTGGCGCAGACCCGACAGGCTGACACGGCAACCGCGCTGACGCTGATGCGTGAGGACTTTGAACGTTCGATGAAGGGGGAAGTCGTTGACGACGACAAGTGAGTTGAGCCCGGCTACAGATCCGGGGGCGTTCGGTGTGCAGGTGCTTGGGCGCCCGTTGTGGCCTCACCAGTTGGAGGTGGCGAGGTCTACGGCCCGTTACCGGGTGATCTGTGCCGGGCGCCAGGTGGGGAAGTCCACGACTCTGTCGACGGTGGCGCTGTTCGAGGCGGCGACTCGACGGAATATCACGGTGTTGCTGGTGTCGGCGGGTGAGGTGGCTTCGAGGCGGCTCTTGGAGGAGTGTCAGACGCTCGCTCACGGTTCGCCGTTGCTGGGTGGTTCGGTGTTGGATGATTCGAAGTCGTTGCTGACGTTGTCGAACGGGTCCCGCATTATCAGTGTGCCGGCGTCGTCGCGTCAGATCCGTGGCTGGCCTGTTGATGTCCTGATTCTGGATGAGGCGGGGTTCATTGATACGGAGATTTGGCGGGCTGCTGAGCCGGCGATCATTGCCCGTCCGGGGTCGCGGGTGATTCTGGTTTCTACGCCGTGGGGTGGTGTGGATCATTTCTTCCGGGCTTTGTGGCAGCGGGGGATGGATCATCCGGATGATCAGGTGGAGTCGTGGCATTGGCCGTCGTCGGTGAGCCCTCTGGTTGATGCTGGGCTGTTGGAGCAGATCCGACAGCGCGAGTCTGCGGAGTATTTCCGGCGCGAGTTCCTTGCTGAGTGGACTGACGACGCCGGTTCGTACTTTTCTGAGGCCGAGATCATGAACGCAGTCGCGGATTATCAGATGTGCCCCCCGGAGGACCTTGAGTCGTGGCTGGATCGTCCTTTTGCGGCTGCTGCCGGGCTTGACTGGGGCTTTGCTCAGGACGCGTCGGCTATGGCGCTGGTGTCGGTCCTGGAGGATTACGGGACTAACCGGGATTTGTTGGGCGACGGGCTTGCTTTGTTCATTCCGTGGCTTGAGGTCCGGCATGGGTGGCCGTACAGCCGTTTCATTGACCGGGTCGTTGAGACTGCGGGGAAGTACTACCTGAAGGTTGTTGCTTCGGAGGTCAACGGCCCTGGGGAGCCCGTGACGCAGAACTTGCGGGAACGTGCGGCGGCGGCGCGTCGGGATTGCAACGTGTTCAAGGTTTGGACGGATAACCGGCGGAAGATGTCGGGTTTTTCGAAGATCAAGGTCTTGTTGCAGCGGAATGAGTTGGTGTTGCCGCGGGAGCCTGAGCTGTTGAAGCAGTTGCGGAGTCTGGAGTTCGAGCAGTTGCAGACGGGAAGTCTGCGGATTTCGGTTCCCGAGAGGGCCGGCCATGATGACGCTGTCATGGCGCTCATGCAGGCTGTGTCCAGTGTCGATATGCGCGGTGCCCTAAGGTCTTACGGCCCGTTTGGGGCGCTCCAGGGGGTTCCTGACGGGGTGGAGATGACGTCGACGAAGTCCGGGCTCATGGTCCCAGTTCGCCCGCGTCCTGTGAGGTTTCATCAGACGGCCTTTACATCGCCCACGGGTTCGGAAAAGGGCACTACGTGGTGACGGGTCGGATACCTCCGGAGTTCGCCCGATTGGTGCGTCCGGATGGTTCGGTTGTAGTCCCTGCGGCGGTGGCTGATGGGATGCTCCGCTTACTGGTGCTGGGCGTGACCACGGCGTCACGGATGAATGCGGGCGGGAGCCCTTCTGTGGCCGTGCTGGAGGTCCTTCACGCGCTAAATATGGCAGCGGTCAAGGCAGATGAGGTCCCCATGTCCGTTAGCGGACCCAAGTCTGACGAAACCGGCATCATAGAGGTACAGGGTGTGACATGGCAAACCTGCTCGGAAGTTGCCGCCCTGCTCCAGTGCACCGAACGCTCCGTTCGTAGGGCCTGCGAGCAGGGCCGGCTACCGGCCAAGAAGACGGGCCGTCAATGGCTCATCCGCGAAGACCACCTCGATACCTACAGATTTGGAAAGGCAGCATGATGTCCGACAGCACCACAGACGGCCTGGCTGTGATAGACGCGGAAGTCGCAGCAGCAGAATCGGAGGCCCGTGAAGCGGAAGCCCTGGTGCGCCAGTTGGAGAACCGTGTCATCGAGGGCGACGCCACAGTTACGCCCGATCAGATCAGCGCGCAGGAGTCACTCTCACGTTTCGCACGACTGCGCGCACAGTTCACCGTAAACAAGGCGGCGAAGGCGCAGGAGGCGGCACGCTTGCAGGCGTGTGAGGCCCTGAATGCCGAGATCGCGGCTCATGCCAAGGACGACGGGCGGCGCTTCAGCGACCAGCTCAAGACTGCAGTGGACGCACTCCGGGCCTTTCATGACGCCGTGGAGGAACGTAACGTGAAGGTCCGGGAATTCCGGCAACGCGCCCAGGCTCTCGGCGTTCCGGAGCAGTTGCACACCGGGCCGGTTCCCGCCACGCACGGCGGCGTGCGGCTAACCCCCGGCGGCGACGCGGGCATGTCCGCAGGCGTCAAGGTTGGCCGGTTGCGGGTGGACGGAGTGGACGCGGACACCTTCATGAACCGGGCGCTTGACCTGCTCGTGAGGGAGGGAAAGCTGAAGATCCTGGGCTTCATCGACGCCGGAGAGGACCTGTTCGGGGATCTCGTTCGGATCGATGAAGAGGTGCCCGAGAACACCGCGAAGCACTTCTACCGCGGCCCGAACGGCACGGTGTTCCGTAAGGATGACCCGTTCACCGCCGATGAGATCAAGCGCGCCGAACTGACCGTGATCACCAAGGCTGAAGCGGACGCAGAATGAGCGCCGCCGAGTCCAACGGTCAGCGCCGGCCTCATGGGTAGCGAAGGCTTCGATGCACTCATTGATGACATCACCGCACGTGTAGAGGAAGCAATCCCCGGCGCATCCTTCAAAGCCATGGAACACGTCAGAGAGATTGCCGTGAGCCGGGCCCTGCTCGAAACCGGCAATCTCCGCACGTCAGCGGAAACCATTCCGGCACCAAACGGCGCGGCCGTGTACTTCCCCGGGCCTTACTCCAGGTACCAAGAGTTCGGCATCTCCCACAGCGGGGAGCAGTTGAGGCACGAAACCGGGCAGTCCCTCTACCTCACCTCAACGATCATCCAAGAGGCTCCAAAAGTCTTGGAAATCCTCGAAACCGAGATCCGCAGCGCCATCGAGTAGTACCCACCACAACCGCATAGCCGAAGCTACGTCGAAGACCCAGCAGGGGGCCAGGAGCCCCCGCTGAAAAGCCAGTAGACCTAACGGACTCTCCAGGAGGGAGCCGAGCGCGAAACGCCCACACGGGCGCGTCGTCCTTGGCTTCCTTCATTTTTAGGAGTTTCCATGACTGGCCCCACAACTACCGGAAGTATCGATGCGAAACTCGGCATCGATCTCGACGCGTTCAGACGCGGTGCGGCTGAGGCGAAGGCCGAGGCTAAAGAGCTAGGGGACCTGTCACCGACTGTCCGAGTTGACGCGAACGTCGGACCCGCACTGGCGAAACTCGACGAAGTAGTCGCACTGGAGAAGGCGCTGGAGGCGCAAAACGTCCGCCTCACCGCGACCGAGAAGGGTCTCAACCAGGAGCAGGTCAACTCCACGAGCGGCGCGCTGCGGCTCGCCACGGTCGAGAAGATGCTCGGCGAGTCTAGGCGTGCCGAGACCATCGAAACGGGCAAAGCGGTCGAGGTTACCCGCACCCACACGGCGGAGACGGATAAGAACGCCGCCGCGGTGAACCGGGGCGCGCAGGCACAGAAGCAGAACATCTCCGGTGTTGCTGTCCTCATCTCCATGGCCCCGGCACTGCTCGCCGCAACAGCACCTATTGCGGCGTCGACAGTCGGGCTGGGTGCGGCGTTCGGCGTCATGGGCATCTCTGGCGTCCTGGCTATCAAGGGCATCAAGGATGCGATGGTTGTCGGCGACACTGTCGGCAACACCTACGCGACCGGGATCGGGGTCCTCAAAGGCAACCTCGACCAGCTCGCCGCGAACAGTGCCAACGGGATGCTCGCCGGATTCTCCACCGCCGTCACGGACATCAACTCTCGGATGCCGTTCCTGAACCAGCTCGTCCGGGAAGGGTCCGGGCTGTTGGGGCAGATGGGCTCCACCGCCCTACGTGGTGTGTTGGATGGGTTGCAGCAGATGAACCCGCTGATCCAGCAGGGCGGTGTGGAGCTCGGGCGGTTCGTGACGTGGCTGTTCAGCTTCAACGGCACGAACGGGTTCACCGGGTTCCTGGCGTACGCTTCCTCGAACCTGCCCAGCGTGATGCACCTCATCGAGAACCTGGTTGTCACAGCCGGGCATATCCTCGCCGCGTTCGCCCCCCTCGGGCCGGTCGTCATCACCGCCCTGTCTGCTATCAGCGACGGGCTGAACAACCTCCCGCTTCCGGTCCTAGCCGGTCTTGTCACGACGGTGACGAGCCTTGCCCCGGCACTCAACATCGCCCGGGTTGCTATGGACATGGCCGGAACCGAGGCGGCGATCTTCGGCATGAAAGCCAACCTTGCCGTGCCGGTTGTCGGCGTCCTGCTTGCCGCCCTTTCAGGCCTGGGACTCATGGCTATTACCGCCGCGCAGGGGACCGACCACGGCACCGCATCCGTCCAGAACTACACGCAGGCGCTCCGGGATGACACAAATTCCATCGGCGAGAATGTCCGGGCGCAGGCCGCTAAAGCGTTGGTGGACTCCGGCGCGATTGACGCAGCCCGCAAGCTGGGCGTGTCCATTGAGGACGTGACCGCAGCGGCGACTGGTAACGGTGACGCGCTGGCGCGTGTCAAGACGGTTACGGACGCCGCATCCTCAGCGGTGACGCGGGCGAAGGACGCGCACCAGTACGCTTCGCAGGCTCAGCGCGATCAGGCCGACACGGCAAAAATCCTAACTGACACAATCTCGGGCACCAACGGCGCGATCAACGACGGCATCCAGAAGAACAAGGAATACGACGCCACACTCGCGGCGACTAAGGGCGGGACCGACGCCAACACCCTCGCCGCACAGGCCCAAGCTCAGGCGTACGGGACGACAGTAGCCGCGCTACAGGCCGCGAAAACCGCGCAGGAGGGTCATGCCCAGTCAGCAGCAGCAGCCACCTTGCAAATGGCGTTGGAAGGTGATGCGGCGGGTTTGTTGAAGCAGGCCTTCGACGCGCTGAACGGAAAGTCGTTGTCGCTGGAGCAGGCCCAGACTAGGGCGGCTTCGGCGGCGAACTCGGCAACGAAGTCATTCCAGCAGAACGGGACCGCGATCAACGGGACCACGGACGCCGCTATCGCGAACCAGCAGGCCTTGCAGAACAAGGTCGCGGCGGATCAGGCATCGGCTGAGGCGACGGCGAAGTCGACCGGCTCCACCGAACAAGGCACCGCAGCATATGCCGGGTACAAGACCGCGTTGGAGGACCAGCTTCGGGCGCACGGGCAACTCACCCCAGCGGTGCAGGCGTACCTCGACAAGCTCTACGCCGTGAACGACTTCAAGCCTGTCCCTACGAAGCTGGAGGTCGACAAGGCCCAGGCTGAAACGGACCTGGCCGCGTTCAAGGCATACCTTGACACGGTCGCGGGGAAGCGGTTCACGTCGTACATCGACATCATCACGAACCGGATTGAGACGTCCACGAAGGACCCGGCAGGTACAGGCTCATCGACTGGCGGTCGTGCTAACGGTTCGCTCGCTGGTGGTGCGGCGACGGGTGGCCTGATTCATGCGGGGTTCTCGGCGTCGTCTCCGGCGTACTTGTCTGAGGGCGGGTCCCCGTTCGTGCCTCGTGGTACGGACACGGTTCCGGCGATGCTCACCCCGGGCGAGATTGTCATCAAAAGGGCGTCCGCGCAGTCGCTCGGTACAGCCAACCTCCTGGAGGCGAACCGCACCGGCAAATGGCCCGACCAAGGACACCAACAGGCCGCGCAGCTCCCGCCGATCTACGTGCAGAACCCGTTCACGGGCGAATACCTGCTCGCACAGGTTGACTCCCGCACCTCCCAGGCGATCAGCGCCGCCGACAACAGTTCGCAGTACAGGCGGCGAGGGCGCTAGGCGCCCGTAATCGCCGCAAGCATCACCCAAAAGCAGACCACTCCACCCCATCTAAGGAGCTATCCAATGCCCAATCTCCGCCGCGAAGACACCTCCGCCGGCTTCATATCAGGTAACCCTGTCCTCGCGGCGGGGGAGCATGGCTACGAGACCGACACTGAGGCGTCCAAGATCGGTGACGGCGTCACGCCTTGGGCGAACCTCCCCTACAGTGGCGCCAACCCCACCAACGCGGCACTCAATGCCACCTATGACCCTCTCGGCGCGGCCACGGCAGCAGCCGCGCCAAAGCTCGATAGTGCTACCGCCGCGCTCACTTACGGTCGACCGCATGTGGGGACCGTTGCCCTGCTTGGTGACTCAATCCTCAAACAAGGATCACTGTCCCAGGGTTCAGGGGCAACACTACAGAACATGACAGTAGCAATGGGTATCTGGCCAAGAGCAAATGCCCTCATGGGGCAGCGGCTTACCCTTATTCCCGGCCCATCTTGGGACTCGTTTGGTGATTCCGGTCTGACCATTCGCCAGATCATTGATAATGGCCATGTCGCTGCACTCATTGCCGCTAACCCCGAGTGGGCTATTTGCCACTTTGGCACCAACAGTATTGTTGCAGGTAATCAGTCGGCAGCTTCCACATTTGCGGACTACCGGGAGGCTGTCACTGACCTCACTAATGCCGGTATCAAGGTAGTTGCTACAACTATTCTGCCGCGCATGGTGGGCGGCAACGTCGAATCAACGGTAGCTCAGCGTGCAGCACTGGCCGCAGCGAATAAACTAATTGTTGATTGGGCACGCTCGGCTAAGGGTGTCTATCTTTGCAACTGGTCTGGATCGATGATTGACCCTACGGACGGTAACGGACTGCAAACCTATTCCCGAGACCTGACCCACCCCAACAGTATCGGGGCATCACGTCTGGCAAAGGTTCTGGCAGATACCATGTCAACCTTTATACCCGTCTCAGACTGTCTCCCGTCAGCCATGGCAACGGGGGTTATGTCCATCGGAAGAGTATTGCAGGCAGGCACTACAGGAAGCTTCTCAGGAAGCAATCCCGGCGGTGGATCAGGTCAAGGGGCCGCAAATAGTGTCACCTATGTAGACACAGGAACAACGGTAGTACTGTCCAAGGTTGCACGCACCGATCTTTGGCCTGGGGAGTGGCAGCAGTTCGCCGTTAGTGCAGCCACAGCAACAGCAGGATTCAAATACAGCATTCAAAATGCCAACGTAGGAACGGACTGGAATATAGGTGACAACGTATACGCTGTTGTCGAATTTCAGACCGATGCCGCGTCATGGCAGGGGCGCCAACTCAGCGTTCAATGCACCTGCAACGGAACATCCGCATTCGGCGGGGACGGGATCATATCCTCCGCCGACCTCGCCGCCCTGACAGCAGCACTCCATCAACCCGGTGTTGCAGGCGGCACGTTCCGCACCAAACCAATCGTCATACCCACAGGCACCACCCGTCTTCAGATAGACGTATTCTTCGCGGGCGGCACCGGGACCATACGAGTAGGCAGGGCACAAATCTATAAGGTATGACCCTTATGCAGTGGGTCTAGGTTCGACCGGTTAAGTTCCCCAACATGAGAAGCCCCGCCATCCGGCGAAGGATGGCGGGGCTTTTTTGCGTTCAGCGGGTTTCGCGTGGTGCGGTCTAATGGGTTGGGTGTAGCTCGATGGGCGCGCCATCAGCCTTGCACTTTTCCGCCACAGTGTCCGTGGTCATAAAGAAAGCGGTACCGGCGTCGCTGTCTCCGGACGCGAGGCCAGGGGCAAGTTCTTTGGACTCACGGATAGCTACTGCTACGTCGCCCTCTGCCTTATCCAGAGCATCCTTAATACGAGACGGAAGCATGTTGCGATCAGACTTCACGATGTCCGCTCCGAGGTTCAATCGGACGGAATCGGCGAGCTGATTGTAACCGTCCTCGTACAGTTTGCAAGCGGTGGCGTTCTTGGATGCGCCACCGCATGCCACGAGTGCAATAGCCAGCACCGCAGCGCCGGCGACCCCCAATATTGTTTTCATTGCCTGATCCTAAGGGAGCCGACCGACAATCAAAAGAGCGTGGCTCGGACACGACGGCGCCGGTTACGGTAGCGTCGGCCTCATGTCGTCACTCGAGCAACTCCAAACCATGGACTACGGGCAGATTGAATATGAAGTCCGGGAGGTGATCCGCGGTTGGAAGATTCGTAATACCGGCCAACACCGGTCAAGAGCCGCACTGCACGAGGACTGGTGGAAGATTCATCAGCCAGAGTCCCGGGCTGGAGTGTCGGACTGCCTGAAGTGCGGTGTCCGGTGGCCGTGCAATGTGGTGGCTGGCATGACGGTTGGCTCGTAGGCTCTAATTTATGGAGCCAAACGAGATATGGGCCTACCGTGAGACTGGGAAGCACCCGTTGGAACCCGTCCGCTTCTTACGTCACCGCCGCAACACCAACAAGAGCAACGCTCACGCGCAAATTCGTTTCGAGGACGCGGACGCGGACGGCCTGGAAACTTGGGTGCCGACCGGGCGTCTCAAATGCCTTTGGGCGGATGCCGAGGCGTTCACTGCACGGGAGCTCAGGTGGGCTGAGCTCAGACGTGTCTCGATGGTCGGAGAAGACGTAGAACATGCAGCTGCCGTCGTCCTGGATGCGCTGACACCGTTGGATGTGCTTGGCAGCAGTGCCGGTGCCGGCGGTACGTATGAATACGCGATCAAGGACGTCAGCACCCTTTCCAGGTTGTGCGGAATCCCAGAGATCGAGCTCACGTCGGCGCCGACCGCTTTCGAGGAGGACGGTAACTTCATGGTCCCCTTCCAGACGGCAGAGCGGGTGGCCCGGGCCCTTGCAGGGAAGCATCCAGAGGCTGTGCTGCGCGTCGTCGTGCGAGAGGAACGGGACCTCGAAGAGAAGCAACTGGAATGGCGCCAACGCGGCTCTCCCCCCAGAGGGGAGCAGTCCGAGGACTGGGATGAGGCGCTTCGTCGGTCATTCGAGATACGGCGCGAGTGGGTGGGCGCGGAGGCCAATACGTTCCAGGCCGAGGTGCTGGCCTCGCATGGGGAAGTGCAGGAGTTGCGGGACCTAGTTGAGTATGCCGCCAAGTTTTTGCAGGCGAACGGCCACACGACGGTTGCAGCCAAGCTGCGGCGCTCCCTGAAACCGAACGACAAGCCCGAGTAGCGGATGTGTGCACGCTTGTGTGTGCACACTGCCGGACGGGGGTGGCAGACGGGGGTTTCAGGCGGAAAGTGAACCCCCCGGTATATAAGGCACGAAACCACCATGAACCCCCACGGGATCATAGGGGACATGGTGGCCTCGTTACTGGGGGTCAAGGGGTCGCAGGTTCAAATCCTGTCAGCCCGACCAACAGAAAGAACCCCGCCATTCCTGACAAAGGAATGGCGGGGTTTTCTGTTTCCCGGATCAGCTCCGTGTCCAGCCCGTGTCCAGTCCGTATTCAGGCAAGTTTTCCCAAAGGTGAGGCTCGGTAACCTGCACTCAGCATCGCAGGAACAGCGCCATCGGGGCGGCGGTCAGGCCGCATCCCGGGCCGCCGGCAACTGCAGACGAAGAATCGGGTCTTTCACCCGACATGAATATCTCGGCTGGGTGGGTAGACGAATGAACACACTGTTGCGGGCCGGCGTAATGGCCGCGCTGAATGTCTTGGTTCTGGGACTGGTCGTTGGCGCGAGTCCAGCTTCCGCGGTTACCTGCCAGCCCGGGACGCCGGGGCCCACCAACCAGTACCCGGGAAAGACCGTGGTGGCCGCCAACTTCGAGTCCGGCAGCATCACCGCCGAAGGGTTCGGAACGCCCGTCACTGGCGGGACCGGCACGGCTGTCGTCTCCTCCGCCCAGCACCACTCCGGACTTTGTTCGGCGTACCTGCACGTGACCACCGATGCGACGTCCCTGGCCAATTTCTCGGCCCCGCTGCCGTCCGGCAGCGACGAGGTCTACACGGACGGCTGGTTCAACATCACCCGGGCCGGGCTGGCGGGCAACGATGTCCCCTATTTCAGGTTCTTCAATGGCAGCACCAGAATGCTGGATGTGTTCCGCAGCAACGACAACGGCGACCTGGTGCTGCGGGTGACGTCCCCTACCCAGGCCGGGGTGTTTTCCTACCAGACGCTGTCGCCTGCTGTGCAGCTGGGTACGTGGCACCACCTGGTCATGCACGTGGTGGCCAACGGGGGGTCCTCCACCGTGCAGGTGTGGTTCGATGACCTGCCGCTCTACTCGAGCAAGACTGTCGCCACGGGCTTTAGTGCGGTCACCCGGATACAGCTGGGCGCCGAGCACCTGCAGCAGTCCGGCGACAGCTACATCGATGATGTGGTCATCAAGGCAGGCACAGCGGGGGCGGCCGCCCCGCAGCTTCCCGGGACTTACACCCCGGTGCCCCCGACCCGGGCCCTTGATACCCGGAACAGCACACCGGTGGGTGCGAATTCCGCGGTGTCGTTCCAGGTCGCGGGGGTCAACGGGATCCCTGCCTCGGTTTCGGCGGTGGTGTTCAACCTGACGG
This sequence comes from Arthrobacter sp. ok909, assembly GCF_900104405.1. Taxonomy (NCBI): domain Bacteria; kingdom Bacillati; phylum Actinomycetota; class Actinomycetes; order Micrococcales; family Micrococcaceae; genus Arthrobacter; species Arthrobacter sp. ok909. The sequence continues at coordinate 52,301 of NZ_FNJS01000032.1, forward strand.
TGACCCAGCCGCGGTCCCTCGGGTTCATCACGGCCTACGCCTCCGGCGCCGCCCGTCCCAACGCGTCCAACCTGAACTTCTCCGCCGGCCAGACGGTGCCGAACCTGGTCACCGTCCCGGTGGGGGCCGACGGCAAGGTCACCCTGTTCAACAGTTCCTCCGGGTCCTCCCAGCTGATCGCTGACGTGACGGGCTATTACGTCACCGGAACGCCGGCGACGGCGGGTTCCTTCAAGAGCCTCTCGCCGGCCCGGCTCCTGGACACCAGGAACTCCTCGGCAGTCGGCGCGAATTCCGCGGTCTCCTTCCAGGTCGCGGGGGCCAACGGAATCCCCGCCTCGGTCGCGGCGGTGGTGTTCAACCTGACGGTGACCCAGGCGAAGTCCCTG